>SVEI01000008.1 GCA_015057445.1 Lachnospiraceae bacterium
TAGCAAAGGCTATAATGATATGTAAGGAGCTTGGTGACCAGGTAGATACCATAAAGTACGACCTAGAGCAGGGAGATTACATATCTGCCGGAATACATGCGGTACATCTAATTGTAATGATATTCTCCATAATGGCACAGTGCTTCACCGGGGAAACGGAAGTAATGACCGATGAAGGTCTAATAGCCATAGAGGATATAGAAGTAGGAGACTATGTACTGGCAGAGGATACAGTAACGGGAGAACAGGAATATAAGGAGGTTCTTAATGTATTCGTATCCCAGACCAATAAGCTTGTATATGTAACTACAACTGATAGCGAATCAGGAACCACAATCAACACTACTGATAATCATCCGTTTTATGTTGAAGACAAAGGCTGGGTACCAGCCATAGAACTTGAAGCAGGGGATATATTAAGAACATCCGATGGTAGTATAGAAACAGTTTCAAAAGTAGAGGTAGAATATCTAGATGAAGCTGTACTAGTCTACAACCTAGAGATAGAGGACTATCATACATACTTTGTAAGTGATGAAAGTGTGTTGGTGCATAATACGTATAAATCGGATGATGGTGGTAGTGATAATTCTTCTAAAAAGGTAAATGAAACAAATAGTGCGGAAAGACAAGCCAAGAAATTAAGCCCAGAAGCAAGAAGAGGATATGATAAAGCAATAGAAGCCTTAGAAACAGGTGATACTCGTGGGTTAAATGCGCATCCATTAAGTGGTAACAGAAGTGGACAATATGCTATTGACATAAAAGGAACAGGAAGAGGTCGAGGCAAAGGAAGAATAATATATGAATATGGAGATAATGGTGAAATAATTATTGTTGAAATATTAAAAGATCATAATTATTAGAGTTTGCGATATTGAATGAGGTGAATAGTGATGAAAATTGAACATTTTTTATTAGAAGGTTTGTGTGATGGTGAAGAAAATGAGAAGAAAATTCCTTGTCATGGTACATTAACAATGGGTTATCATTGTTTGATGTGTCCTAAGTTTAGTTATACATTTTGTCCAAACGAAATAGTTTTAACAAATAAAGAAGGTGTTGTTGTGGAAAGTATAGGATTTGGCGGAGATATGGAACCTTCAGAGATAGAAAATAGGAAAGAGTACGTTATGTTGTGGAAAGAGATTTGCAAAGAAAAAATAAATGAGGCATATGAAGAATATATGCGAAGAAAGAATGAATTATCTTAAAATATAATTTCGTTTTATATAATCATTGAAGGAGTATATGTGGTACATCTTCTGGTAATGATATTCTCTATAATGGCACAGTGCTTCACCGGGGAAACATTAGTTGCAACCGATGAAGGTCTGGTAGCCATAGAGGATATAGAGGTAGGAGATTATGTCCTGGCAGAGGATACGGTAACCGGAGAACAGGAATACAAAGAAGTCCTTAATGTATTCGTATCCCAGACCAATAAGCTTGTACATGTAACTACCGCCGATAAGAATTCAGAAACCAACACAGAAACCACCATCAATACCACCGATAACCATCCATTCTATGTTGAAGGTAAAGGCTGGGTACCAGCCATAGAACTTGAAGCAGGGGATGAGTTAAGGACTGCGGATGGAAGTATAGAACTTGTATTAGAAGTAAATATAGAATATATTGATGAGCCAGTGCTAATCTATAACCTTGAGGTAGAAGGCTATCATACATACTTTGTAAGTGACGAAAGTGTGTTGGTGCATAATACATATAAATCGGGTGATGGTGGTAGTGATAATTCTTCTAAAAAGGTAAATGAAACAAATAGTGCGGAAAGACAAGCCAAGAAATTAAGCCCAGAAGCAAGAAGAGGATATGATAAAGCAATAGAAGCCTTAGAAACAGGTGATACTCGTGGGTTAAATGCGCATCCATTAAGTGGTAACAGAAGTGGACAATATGCTATTGACATAAAAGGAACAGGAAGAGGTCGAGGCAAAGGAAGAATATATGCGAAGAAAGAATGAATTATCTTAGAATAGGATTGTAGAAGTAAAATACGCCAATGCCCCCTTATGGATTCAATCAAAATAATAATACAACAAAAACTGCAAAGAAAAGAGAAAATCTAGCAATATCACTAGTTTTTCTCTTTTTTTGTGTTATAATGTAAAATTGGTGTTTTGAATTACTATCAAGTTTCAAAATATTATATATGCATACTCGACAGGAGGATTAGTACATATGAAACAAAAGAAGAATAAAAAAATATTGATTGCTACAATAGCTGCAGTTTTATTGGTAGCTGCAACAACTGTGATTTTGTGGAATGTTTTAAAGGTTCCCGTTAATGATATAGTTGTTATAGAAGCTGGGGCAGAAATCAACATAGATGACTTTTTCTACAAAGATGTGGAGGATGCTACATTTGTTAGTGATATAGATATTATTGATACACATGAGCCTGATGTTTACAATGTCTGGTTAGAGGCAAAAGGGAAGATTGTAGAGTCTCACTTGGTTGTAAAGGATACCATACCACCAGTGGCGGAGGCTACATATATTGAAACACGTGAGAATGAATTGCCGGATGCAAAGGATTGTATTACAAATATTGTCGATGAATCGGAAGTTAAGATAGAGTATAAAGAAACTCCAGATGTAAGTACAGAAGGTGAAATCCCAGCAATTGTAACTGTAACTGATGCAAGTAGAAATGTAACAGAAATAGAAGTTACAATTACAGTGTTAGGAGATACAGAACCACCAGTTATAGAGGGTGTAAAGGATCTCGAAGTTGTTGAAGGTAAGACAATTAGCTATAAGAAGGATATAACTGTAACAGATAATGAAGACCCAGATCCAACTTTAAAAATTGATAATAGTGAAGTGGATTTAGATACTCCGGGAGAGTATAAGGTAGTTTATATTGCCACAGATGAGAGAGGAAATGAAACATCTGTAGAGGCGAAGGTTACTGTATTAGAGAAGACAACAAAGTATTATGATGATGAAGTAATAGAGATGGCTCAAGTAGTTTTAGATGAGATTACAGATGAATCTATGTCTGATATGGAAGTTGCTTTTGCTATATACAAGTGGGCAGTGCAGAATATTTATTACTCAGGCTATTCGGACAAGTCTGACTGGACAGTGGCTGCTTATAATGCCTTTAATCTTCATTCAGGAGATTGTTATACATTTTTTGCGGCAACAAAAGCACTTTATATGGCGGCTGGAATAGATGTTATTGATGTGGTGAAAAGTGATACAACATACTCATCTCATTTCTGGGTTATGATTAATCTTGGGGATGGTTGGTATCACGTAGATGCTTGTCCAAGAGGTATACCAGGAGATGACTTCTTCATGGTAACTGATTTGGAGCTAGAGGTATTTTCTTCTACACATTACAATTCTCATATATTTGACAGAAGTTTGTACCCTGCAAGTGCTACTGAATCAGTACAGCATATGGTAAATTATTACAATTTAACTTTGACAGAGGAATAATACATAAGAGAGGAAATATAGAATGAGTTTAGGAGTAATAGGTGGTCTTGGTCCTATGGCAACTGCCTATTTTATGCAGAGAGTCATAGAGATGACAGATGCGGTATCTGACCAAGAACATTTACAGATGATAATTTATAATTGCCCTAATATTCCTGATAGGACAAGCTATATTTTAGACAATACCAAGGAAAATCCAGTGCCTTATATTATGGATATTGCCAATAAATTAAGAGAACAGCAGGTGGAATGTATTGCAATGCCATGTATTACGGCACATCATTTTAAGGAGTTAATTGAAGAACAATGTAAGATCCCTATTGTTGATGTTGTGTATGATACCGTTAGAATGATTAAAGATAAAGGTATAAAAAATATTGGTATTATGTCAACTGATGGAACTATAAAAAGCAAGATATTTCAACATGAAATAGAAAAACAGGGATTAGAATTAGTTCTGCCAGATGATGTCCATCAAAAAATGGTTATGAATCTAATATATGAGGACGTAAAAAAGGGAGTTACACCGAGTATTGATAATTTTAATATAGTTAAAGAACATCTTATAAGTAAGGGAGCTCAAATCGTTGTTCTAGGATGTACGGAGCTATCAGTCATAAAGAGAGATTTTGATTTGGGTGAAGGTATATGTGATTGTCTAGATGTTTTGGCAATTCAATCGATTATAAGGTGTAACAAAGAGATAAAATCCGACTATAAGGATATTATAAAACCTATTAGTAAATAGGAATTCTATATATAGAATTTCGGGTGGAGGATAAGATGCAACAGACAAATGTAATGGAGTATTTGGAGAAAACAGTTAATTTGGTTCCAGATAAAATTGCTTTTGCAAATGAAGTAGACGGAATAGCGTTTAAGGACGTATATTGTCAAAGTAGAACTATAGGAACATATTTATATAACAAAGGTTATTATAAGGAACCTGTTGTGGTATTTATGAAGAAACATCCTAAGCAGATAGTAGCTTTCTTTGGATGTGTGTATGGTGGAAACTATTATGTACCTATAGATGATGAGATGCCAAGGTTTAGAATAGAACTGATATTTCAGAATCTTAAGCCAAGAGCCATTATCTGCGATGAAAGTACAATTGATTCCGCAAAAAGCTTTGTGAATATGGATGAGACAGAGTGTGTCTTATATGATGATATTATTAAAGGTGAGCCAGATGATAAGGTTTTAGCTGGCATTAGAGATGTACAGTTGGATACAGACCCGATATATATCGTTTTCACCTCAGGCTCAACAGGTGTACCAAAGGGCGTTGTTGCCTGTCATCGTTCTGTGATTGATTACATTGAAAATCTGTCAGATGTGCTGGAATTCAACCAAGATACAGTTTTTGCAAACCAGGCACCACTTTATTTTGATGCATGTCTTAAGGAACTTTACCCAACCCTTAAGTTTGGAGCAACTACATATATAGTTCCAAAGAGTTTGTTTATGTTCCCGATTAAACTTGTAGAATTCTTAAATGAACATAAGATTAACACAGTTTGTTGGGTTGTGTCAGCTCTTACTATGATATCAGCATTTAAAACATTTGATAAGATTAAGCCAGAGTATTTGCACACAATTGCATTCGGTAGTGAAGTATTTCCTATAAAGCAGTTTAATATTTGGAAGGAATGTCTTCCTAATGCAAAATTCACTAACCTCTACGGACCTACAGAAACTACAGGAATGTGTTGCTATTACAAGGTTAATAGGGAATTTGAATTAGATGATGTTATGCCGGTTGGCCGTCCTTTCCACAACACAGAGATTTTACTTCTCAAAGAGGATAATACCAAGGCAAGTACTGGTGAAGTAGGTGAGATATGTGTTCGAGGCACTTCTCTTACTCATGGTTACTATCATGATTTTGACAAGACTAATGAAGTGTTTGTTCAGAATCCATTGAATGATAGATATCCAGAATTAATATATCGTACTGGTGACCTTGGAAAATGGAATGAGTATGGAGAATTAGTTTTTGTATCTAGAAAAGATTATCAGATAAAGCATATGGGACATAGAATAGAACTTGGAGAGATAGAAGTAAATGTCAATATGCTAGATGAGATTACTCTATCTTGTTGCATATATGATAAGGAAAAAGAGAAGATTGTATTGTTCTATGTAGGAGATATAGAATCTAAAGATCTTATAAAGATATTAAGAGACAAGTTACCTAGGTATATGCTTCCTAACAAGGTTGAAAAGCTAGAAGAGATGCCACTTACTCCAAATGGTAAGCTTGACAGAGTGTATCTTAAAAAATATTATAGTGAAAATAATTAATAAAATATAAATAGCAATTTGCTAAGGAGGAAATTATGAACGAGATACTTGAAGGAATAATTGAGATTTTACAGGATTTACATCCAGATGTTGATTTTGATACTTGTGATACCCTTGTGGATGACAAAATAATTGATTCATTTGATATTGTTACAATAATATCTGAAATTAATGAGGAATTTGATGTTATTATTCCAGCAGAGGAGATTCTTCCAGAAAACTTTAATTCAGCTAGTGCATTAGCTGCTTTAGTTGAGCGTTTGTGTGACGAGTAGGAGTAGATATGCTATTTACATCATTTGAATTTATAGTATTTCTGCTTTTGGTGTTTGTTCTTTATTATGCACTGCCGAAGAAGAGTCAATGGGTACAACTTTTAGTTTTTAGTTATGTTTTCTATTTTATAGCAGACCCAAGATATCTTATCTTTATTGTGGTAACTACAGTTTCTACATATCTTGTAAGTCTGAAATTAAAGAAAATAAATGATATTACAGATGGTTATATCAAAGAGCATAAAGAGTTGACTAGAGATGAAAAGAAGGCATATAAAGCACAGATGAAGGCTAAAAAGTGGAGATGGCTTTTGTTATGCTTAATTTTAAATATTGGCATTCTCTCCGTAACTAAGTACACTAACTTTGTCATTAACAATATCAATAATTTGCTTAGTGGAAGTAGCCAGCTTAAGGCTGTTGATATGATAATACCTATGGGTATATCCTTCTATACGTTCCAAACTATGGGATATATTATAGATGTGTATAGAGGAAAGCATGAGCCACAGAAGAATCCATTTAAGTTGGCATTATTCGTATCATTCTTCCCACAGCTTGTGCAAGGTCCTATAAGTAGATATGGCGATTTATCTAAGACCTTATTTAGTGAGCATAAGTTTGATTGTAAGGTTATATCTTCAGGAATAATGAGAATTCTATGGGGATATTTCAAAAAGGTAGTTATTGCGGATAGATTGATATCTGCTGTGACAACTCTCGTTTCAGAAACTGAAACATATGTTGGTGCATATGTATTTGTTGCAATGATGTTCTATGCATTTGAGCTCTACTGTGACTTTACAGGTGGAATAGATATTACAATCGGTATTGCTGAGGTTTTGGGAATTACATTGGCAGAGAACTTTAATCTTCCATACTTTTCCAAGAACATTAAGGAGTATTGGAATCGTTGGCATATTACAATGGGTTCTTGGTTTACAGATTATATATTCTATCCGATTTCAGTATGTGGACCTATGTTAAAGCTATCTAAGTGGTCTAGAAGTCACTTGGGAGATTTTATCGGTAAGAGAGTACCTGTTTATCTATCTAGTTTTGTGGTTTGGCTTACAACTGGTATATGGCATGGCGCAGCGTGGAATTTTATAGTATGGGGTCTTATGAACTTTGTAGTTATAATGATATCCCAGGAGCTAGAACCTTTATATGCAAAGTTCCATAGTAAGTTTAATGTTAAGGGAAAGATGCCTTACGAGATATTCCAGATAATCAGAACTATCTTACTTATGAGCTGTATAAGAATGTTCGATTGTTATAGGGATGTACCTCTTACATTTAAGATGATTGGTACAATGTTTACAGAAATTAACCCAGAAGTAATAGTTAATGGTGCTCTTTTAAATATTGGTCTTACCATGTGGGACTATCTGGTTTTACTGGTTGGTCTAATTGTAGTATTAGGAGTTAGCATTGTAAAAGTTAAGGTTGGAACTATAAGAGATAAATTATATGAAAAGCCATTTGCTTATTATGGTCTTATGGGACTTATGTTAGTTACCATTATTGTATTTGGAGCATATGGTGTAGGTTATGACTCATCTCAGTTTATATACAATCAGTTTTAGTGACAGAGGTGAATTATGAAGAAAAAGAGAATTATAGCAATATTGCTATCATTAGTGCTGGTTATTAGCGGTTTTTATGTATTACAAAGATTGCTAGTTCCAAAATACCAGACAGGAATAGTAGAGGGCTCTATGATAGAAGAGTATTATAGAGATGAATCTAAACACGAGGTACTGTTTATAGGTGATTGTGAAGTGTATGAGAATTTCTCAACTATTACCCTTTGGGAAAAATATGGAATAACCAGTTATATAAGAGGAAGTGCTCAGCAGCTTACTTGGCAGAGTTATTATCTTTTGGAGGATACATTAAAATACGAGAAACCTAAGGTGGTTGTGTTTAATGTGTTAGCGCTAAAATATAATGAACCCCAGAGTGAAGCCTATAATAGAATGTCTATAGATGGTATGAAATGGTCTAAGTCAAAGATTGATAATATCAATGCATCTATGATGGAAGATGAAAAATTTATAGATTATGTATTTCCAATACTTAGATATCATTCTAGATGGTCGGAGCTTACAGAAGATGATTTTGAACATATTTTCACTAAGGATTTAGTAACTCATAATGGTTACTATATGAGAGTGGATGTTAAACCCCAGAGTGAGTTCCCAGACCCTATGCTCTTGGCAGATTACACTTTAGGAGATAAAGCTATGGATTATCTTCAGAGAATGGCGGATCTTTGCAAGCAGGAAGGAATAGAATTGGTTCTAATAAAGGCGCCAACGGAGTATCCACATTGGTATGATGAATGGGATCAGCAGGTGGTGGATTTTGCAAAGGAAAATGACTTAGAATACATTAATTATATACCATTGCAGGATGAAATAGGCCTGGATATGAGTAAGGATACTTATGATGCAGGATTGCATCTCAATACAAGTGGTGCTGAAAAAATGTCAGATTATTTTGGTCAGTGGTTAATTGATAATTATGATTTGACAGATTACAGAAATGATGAAGAATACGTTGCAATTTGGCAGGAAAAGGTAGATTTTTATAATGAGATGAAGGAACATCAGTATTATGAATTAGAAACCTATGGTGAGCTTAGGAGCTACGGTGCCAACGCAATTGATAATAAGGATGAGGAGTAAATATACGATGAGAAAGTTTAAATTAGTGTTAGTTACAATGATTATGTCAGTAATGGTTGCAGGTTGTGGTAAGGATGAAGCTGAGAGTGGTTCTAAGAATGAGACTACCGCGGCTGCAACAGAGGCAGCGGTTGATGAATCTACAGAGGCAGGTAGTGATGAGACTGCAGTGGAAACATCAGATGAATATTTCTACACACTTGATGGAACAAAGGTTTTACTAAACTCAAAGATGGAGGATGTGGTTGCTGCTATCGGTGAGCCAGATAAGTATTTTGAGTCTGAGTCATGTGCATTTCAGGGATTAGATAAGGTATATACATATGGTAGTGTTGTTATTACAACTTATCCTGATAATGAAGTGGATTATGTTTATACTATAGACCTAAAGGATGATACAGTTGAGACTGACGAGGGCCTTTACATTGGAGCTTCAAAGGAAGATGTAGAAGCTGCATATGGTACTCCTGGAGATAAGACAGATATTGCTTATATTTATACAAAGGGAGATACAAAGCTTACTGTAATATTTGAAGATGACAGTGTAGTAGGAATTACATATAGCTATGTAACAGAGTAAGGATATGTTTGCCGAAAAATAATGAGCGTATACATTTTGCGTTTATGATTTTTCGGCAATTATTTTATGGTATTTTTATACTTGATGTGGTATTATAATTTATTAGGGATTAGTTCTCATATTAATGTTATGAGATTATATTCTCACATTTTATATTTGTGGAAGGTGAAATTATGTATTATAGTAACGTTTTAGATTTAATTGGAAATACCCCACTTATGAGTTTAGAGGAAACTACAGGTTTAAATATATATGCCAAAGCTGAGTTCTTAAATCCTGGTGGAAGTATAAAGGATAGAATAGCTAAGAATATGCTTGAGGTGGCAGAGAAGGAAGGCAAGCTTAAGCCAGGTATGACTATAATTGAGCCAACTTCAGGTAATACAGGTATTGGTCTTGCCCTTTGTGGTGTTAGAAAGGGTTATAAGGTTATTATAGTAATGCCTGAGAATATGAGTGAGGAGCGTAAAAAGATTATTAAAGCGCTTGGTGCTGAGCTTATCCTTACTGAGCCTGTACTTAGTATAGGTGGTTCTGTGGATAAGGCTACTGAGATTTACAATTCTGATCCTGAAAAATATTTTATGTGTCAGCAGTTTGTTAATCAGGCAAATCCAGATATACATTATAAGACTACTGCCAAGGAGCTTGTTGAACAGCTTGGTAAGCCTATTGATATCTATGTATCAGGTATAGGTAGTGGTGGAACCCTTGCTGGTGTAGCTAAATATTTACTTGAGCTTAATCCAGATACAAAGATTGTGGCTGTTGAACCTAAAAATGTATCTGCCCTTCTTGGTCATGAGCCAGGACTTCATCAGATACAGGGAATCGGTGATGGATTTATTCCCGAGATTCTTGATACTAGCATCATAACAGATATTGTAGAGGTTACTGATGAGGATGCTATAGAGACTGCCAGACAGCTTGCTAGGGTCCAGGGACTATTATGTGGAACTTCATCAGGGGCAAATGTATGGACAGCTATGAAGATGGCAGAAAAGTACGGTAAGGATAAGGTTATTGCAACTATCCTGCCTGATAGAGTAGAGAGATATTTCAGTACATCACTTATCTAATTGTTTATAGGATTTTATTATTTGATATAGTGGGAATAGTTACATATAGGAATATGTGGTTGTTGAATTATGTATTTGCCAGTCTAGTTAAAGATTGGTTATGTGAAAGATGAATTAATAAATATATAAATATGTAGATTAGGAGGAAATAATAATGACTAAGATTGATATATTATCAGGTTTTTTAGGAGCTGGTAAGACAACTCTTATTAAGAAGTTAATTGAAGAAGCATTTAAGGGTGAAAAGCTTGTCCTTATTGAAAATGAGTTTGGTGAAATTGGTATAGATGGCGGATTCCTTAAGGATGCAGGTGTAGAGATTACTGAGATGAATTCTGGATGTATCTGCTGTTCACTTGTGGGTGATTTTGGAACTGCATTAAAGCAGGTTATTACTGAGTACACACCTGACAGAGTTATTATTGAACCATCAGGAGTTGGTAAGCTGTCTGATGTTATCAAAGCTGTGGAAGATGTAAAGGCAGATTGTGAAGTTGAGATTAACAGTGCAACTACAGTTGTTGATGTTATGAAGTGTAAGATGTATATGAAGAACTTCGGCGAGTTCTTTAATAACCAGGTTGAGGCAGCACAGACTATTGTACTTAGCCGTACACAGAATGCCAAGGAAGATAAAATTCTTGATACAGTTAAGATGCTTAAGGAGAAGAATGATAAGGCGGTTATTATCACTACTCCTTGGGATGATATAGAGGGTAAGGTTATCTTAGAGGCCATGGAGCGTTCTAATACATTGGAGGATATGATGGAGGAGGCTCACAAGGAGGCACATCATCACCACCATCACGAGCATCATCACCATGAGGATGGAGAGGAGTGCTGCTGTGGACACCATCATGACCACGAGCATCACCATCATGAAGATGGAGAGGAGTGCTGCTGTGGACACCATCATGACCATGAACATCATCACCATGAAGATGGAGAAGAGTGTTGCTGTGGACACCACCATGACCATGAACATCATCACCATGAGGATGGAGAAGAGTGCTGTTGTGGACATCATCACGACCATGATCACGAGCATCATCATCATGAAGATGGAGAAGAGTGTTGCTGTGGACATCATCACGACCATGACCACGAGCATCACCACCACGAGGATGGAGAAGAATGTACTTGCGGATGTGGCGGACATCACGGACATCATCATCACCACGCTGATGAAGTATTCACTAGCTGGGGTAAGGAAACTGCAGTTAAGTTTGATGAAGCAAAGCTTAAAGAGGCGCTTGAAACCCTTGCATATGAGGATGGTAAGTACGGTGTAATTCTTCGTGCAAAAGGAATTGTTGCAAGTACTGATAATGATTGGATTTACTTCGACCTTGTACCAGGTGAGTATGAGATGAGAAAGGGTAATCCAGACTATACAGGAAAGCTTTGTGTTATAGGTAGTAAGCTTGACGAAAGTGCATTAGAGGAGTTATTTGGAGTAAAGTAATTCATAATGTTTAGAGATTATCTATAAGAGTTATGTAAACTAATATAAAAGACAATAGTATTTTAAATTGTTCAGTTATGATATAAAGGATTGGTGATATACACTATGAAAAATAATAACCAAGTACAAGAAATTCCAGTATATATGTTCCTTGGATTTCTTGAGAGTGGAAAAACTACATTTGCCAGTGAAACCCTTATAGAAAGAGGATTTACAGAGGGTGAGCCTACACTTCTTCTTGTATTCGAGGAAGGAATAGAGGAGTATGATGTGGATTACCTTGAAAGTCAGAACATCCATGTTGAGTTTTTGGAAGAGGAAAATCTTAACACAGATTATCTTCTTGACCTTCAAGACAAATATAAGCCTACAAGAGTTATGATTGAGTACAATGGTACTTGGACTATGGATAAGCTTTTCGGTATAAGAGTGCCTAAGGGCTGGACCATCGTGCAGGTGATTACATTTGTAAATGCCCAGACCTATGATGTGTATATGGCAAATATGAAATCCATAATGATGGAGCAGCTTGCTACAGCAGATATGATAGTATTTAACCGTTGCGACGAGAATACTAAGCGTGCTGAGTACAGAAAGGGCATTAAAGCTATCAATAGACGTGCACAGGTAATATTTGAGAATAAGGATGGAGTGGCTGAAATTGACGAGGAGGAAATGGAGCTACCATTTGATATTACTAAGGATGTTATAGAACTTGAAGAAGAGGATTTCGGTATCTGGTATATCGATTCCTGTGATAACCCTGATAAGTATGTAGGCAAGACTATTAAGTTTAAGGCCATGGTTCATAAGCCAAGTGCTTATAAGAAGAACGAATTTGTACCAGGTAGATTTGCAATGACTTGCTGTGCTGATGATATAGCATTTATAGGTTTTAAGTGCTACTATGATGGTGCTAAGAACCTTACAGACAGACAGTGGGTAATGGTTACAGCAACTATAGATAAGGAGTTCTACCCAGAATTCGAGGGTGAGGGTCCAGTGCTTAAGGCTACAGAGGTTGCACTTACTAGTCCGGCAGAGGAAGAGTTGGTGTACTTCACATAGATAGATTTATAGATTATTACAAACGCTGACTGAATAGCTTATGAAGATTATTTGGTTGGCGTTTTGTGTTTAGGAGACCATATGAAATATAAAAACATAGTAGAAGGAAAGTTTATAGAAAGACCCAACCGATTTATTGCCCATGTAAAGATAGATGGTGCGGAACATGTGGTTCACGTTAAGAACACTGGACGTTGTAGGGAACTTTTACAGCCAGGAGCTACAGTATATCTAGAAAAGAGTGATAATCCAGCCAGAAAGACCCTATATGACCTAGTATCTGTGAAGAAGGGTCAGCGCATAGTTAATATGGATTCCCAGCTTCCTAATGGACTTGTGGAGGAGTGGCTTAGGGAAAGTGAGGCTGCTAGAGAAATTTTTGGAGATATAACCCATATCAAGCGTGAAAAAACTTACGGTAAGTCTCGCTTTGACCTATATGTGGAGTCTGAGGACAGAAAGATATTTATAGAGGTTAAGGGCGTAACTCTAGAAAATGATAATGTGGTAAGCTTCCCAGATGCTCCTACAGAACGTGGCATAAAGCATCTAAATGAGCTTGTGGACGCCTTAGAGGATGGATATGAGACCTATGTGTTCTTCGTTATACAGATGGAGGGTGTGGATTATTTTACTCCGGCTTGGAACAAGCATAAGGCCTTCGGAGATGCCCTTGTTAATGCACATAATAAGGGAGTTAAGGTATTGGCTTATGATTGTAAGGTGAGCGAGGATGATGTTAGGATAAATGAAAATGTAAGAGTGCAACTTTAGAGTAAATAAAGTACAAAATAAAAATGCAACTGGTTTGCAAATTGTGTTGACATAACCTATTTCAGGTTGTAAAATACAAATTGCAAACGAGTTGCATTTTGCGCGTTAAATGAACCATGCTGTCTAATGAATTAATATGTTCAGTGCATATGTACACAAGAACATATTAATTCATTAGACAATATGGCGAATGCCGCGACACTGAGCAAGCTTTGCTTGCGATGTATCAGCATGGTTCATTTCATTTATTGATAAGAAAGGACAACCACTATGTCATTACTTACCTGTGAGAATGTATCTCTCGGCTACGAGGGTAAAACAGTTGTAGAGAATTTAAACTTCACTGTAGAAAGTGGAGATTATTTATGTATATTAGGTGAAAATGGTTCTGGAAAGAGTACTCTTATGAAGACTCTCCTTGGCTTAAAGACTCCTATGTCAGGAAGCATTACCCTTGGAGATGGTCTGAAGCATAATGAGATAGGCTATCTTCCACAGCAGACTATAGTTCAACGTGATTTTCCTGCTTCAGTTAAGGAGATTGTTTTGTCAGGCTTCCTTAATCACAGTGGGCTTAGACCATTTTATAACAAGGAAGAAAAGCAGCTTGCTAAGGATAATATGAAGAGACTTGGAATCTACGACCTTAGAAAGTCCTGTTACAGAGATTTGTCAGGTGGACAGCAGCAGAGAGTCCTTCTTGCAAGGGCACTTTGTGCAACCAGCAAGATGCTCCTTTTAGACGAGCCAGTAGCTGGTCTTGATCCTAAGGTTACTATAGAGATGTACGAGCTTATTAGCTCTATTAACAAGGGTAATAGCAGTGAGAATAAGGAACCTATTACCATCATTATGGTATCACATGATGTGCAGGCTGCCCTTAACTACGCAACAAAGATTCTTCACGTAAGTGATACACCAGAATTTTTTGAGACCAAGGAAGCATACCTTGACAGTAAGATTGGTAAGCAGTTTACCAATGTGTAGGAGGATAAACATATAAATGAGTGATATAATAACAACCCTAATGGAATATATGGAATTTCCTTTCGTGAGAAGAGCCATCATCGTTGGTGTACTTATTGCATTCTGTTCATCATTGCTTGGTGTAACTCTTGTACTTAAGAGATTTTCATTTATAGGTGATGGATTATCACACGTTGCGTTTGCAGCTATGTGTATAGCTATGGTGCTTCAATTTACCAACAATATGCTACTTATCCTACCTATTACAGTTATAGCAGCTATTTTAATGCTTAAAACAGGTCAGAACGCAAAGATAAATGGTGATGCAGCAGTAGCTATGATATCAGTTGGTTCACTGGCAATTGGTTATCTATTGCTTAATATATTTTCAACTTCTTCAAATATTTCAGGAGATGTGTGTTCAACCTTATTTGGTGCTACATCAATACTTACACTTACTGATATGGATGTAACTATATGTATAGTAATGTCTATAGTTGTGTTGGCATTCTATGTGTTCTTTTACCATAAGATATTTGCAGTTACCTTTGATGAGAACTTTGCTAAGGCAACAGGTATTAGAGCAGGCGTATATAATATGAGTATGGCGGTTATAATTGCAGTAATTATAGTACTTGCCATGAATCTTGTTGGCTCTCTTTTAATATCAGCCCTTGTAATATTCCCAGCACTTTCAGCTATGAGAATATTTAAGAACTTTAAGTCAGTGGTAATATGCTCAGCGGTGTTCAGTGTAGTGTGTGCAGTTTTGGGGCTTTTGATATCTCTTCTGCAGGGAACACCAGTAGGTTCAACTATTGTGGCTGTTGATATAGTGGGATTTATGATATTTTCAGGAATTGGAATGATTATGGGGGTTAATAAAGAATAATGAAAAATAATGGAATTAAGGGGATTTTGATAATTACTCTTCTTGGCATAATGATGTTTTCTCTTGTTGCATGTGGCAAGAAGGATAATGGTAGTAGAACAGACAGCAAATCAGATGTAGAACAGCTTCTTGATGATGCAAAATCAGAAGATGTTACTACTGAGACTACAGTAACAAGTGAAGCGGTATTGGATGATTCTCAAATAACAGGAAATGATGCCACAGAAGGCACAGTACCTACTAATGATATAACAACTCAAGCCTTAGATGGTGAAGATGGTCAGTACGCGCCAAATATGGCTACAGGAGATATAACAACAGAAGTTCCACTTGCTACGGGTCCTAGTCAAATGGATGGTTCTGGTGCTGTTAATCCAAACCATCAAGGCGGAGAGTTTTCTACAGAAGCTCCATTAGCTGAGGCAGACCCGAATGTTGATGTAGATCTTACAGTGCTTACTGCTAATATGGTTTATGCGGAAGTTTATAATATGATGATGTATCCAGATAGCTATTTAGGGAAGACCATTAAGGTATCTGGACCATATTATCCTTTGTATTATGATGGAACAGGTAAATATTACCACTATGTAATGATAGAGGATGCATTGGCTTGTTGTAAAAATGGTATGGAATTTATATGGGATGAAGGGACACACACATATCCTGATGAATACCCTAAGGAAGATGATATTATTGAAATTGTAGGTGAACTTAAATCTTATAAGGAAGAGAATTATATTTATTATTATTTAGATATAGATGAATATAAGGTTATTGAGTGATCTATGATTACGTGGTCTTCGGATGGATGTAGGATTATAAAAAAGCTTTGTATCTTGTCTGTTTCAATATGATAAGGTGGATTTATGTGTATATTACTATGATGGAGAAAAATACACTCAGTTTAAGGAAATGAAATAGTTTAACGCGATATTAGAGGATAAAACATGGGAAGAAATACGAATTATTCAACAGAAAAAAGAACTATGATACTTGAGTATCTTAAAGCTCATAAGGATGAGAGTGTCAGCGTTAAGGATATAGAGAATAGCTTAAATAAAAACTTAGAAAAGACTGTAAATGTAACCACAATTTATAGATATCTAGATAAGCTTTCTAGTGAGGGACAGGTGTTAAAACATACTAGTGAGAATGGAAGTAAATCCACTTATCAGTATATCAACCCTGACAAGCTATGCCATAATCATTTGCATATGAAATGCACAAGTTGTGGAAAGATTATGCATATGGATTGCAGTTTTATGGATGAATTTATGAGACATATATATGTGCATCACAGATTTACAATAGAATGCAAAACGTCTATGATTTATGGAATCTGTAATGAGTGTAAATAATGGGGAGATTAAGATGAAAATGATTAATATAAAGAAGATACTAGTTATTGGAATGTTTGTGTGTGTTATGATGCTAACAGCTTGTAGTGGTAATGCAACTAAAAATGGCGACAAAATAAAAGTAGTATGTACTTTGTTTCCACAGTACGACTGGGCTAGAGAAATTATAGGCGATAAAAAAAATGTGGAACTGGTTTTATTAGTAGAAAATGGTAATGATTTACATAGTTTTCAGCCAACAGCAGAAGATATTATAACTATTTCGAACTGTGATATGTTTATATATGGTGGTGGAGTGTCTGATAAATGGGTTGAGGATACCTTAAAGCAGGCCACTAATGAAGATATGATAGTGATAAATATGTTAGATGTAATTGGAAATAATGCTAAGAAGGAAGAAGTAGTAGAGGGTATGGAGGAACATGATCATGAACATGAGCATGAGCATGATGATGGAGAACATAGTGAAGATGCTGGTGACGAAGTACACACAGTAGATGTAGACGATCAAAATTGGCATAATGAAAATGAGCATTATTTCGATCCAACAGGTTATGATGAGCATATTTGGCTTTCTATTACAAATGCAAAGCTAGTATGTGCTGAGATTAGTGATGGATTATGTAAACTAGATGCGGATAATTCATCATCATATCAAAATAATTTAAATATGTACAATGAAAAGCTAGATGAATTAGACGGTAGATATGAGACTATGGTTTCAAATGCAAATCTAGATACAATTCTAGTGGCAGATAGATTTCCGTTTAGATATCTTACAAGTGAATATGGAATTAACTATTATGCTGCATTTGTGGGTTGTTCATCGGAGACAGAGGCTAGCTTTGAAACTGTAACATTCTTATCTAAGAAGGTAGACGAGTTAGGTTTAAATTATATTATTGTTGTAGATGGTTCTACTCAGGATGTGGCAAAGACAGTCATTGAAAGCACAAGTGCAAAAAGTCAGAGCATAATAGTTCTTGATTCTATGCAGGCTGTAAGTATGAATAGAATTAATAATGGGGAGACTTATCTTACTATTATGGAGAATAATCTTACAGTGTTAGAACAAGTTTTGAATAATTAATTTTAATTTTTAAATCAGTTCACACTTTTTTGACAATTTAAACAATTTTTTATCATAGTTTAATTTTATGATAGCTTCATACTAATAATACTAGATGAAAGGAAGATGTTAGATGAATCAATTTGATAATTTTAACAATGACATAGATGGAGCAACTAATGGAACATATTTTGGTGATGCTCATAATGCTGGTGATGGAAATACAGATGAATTAAAGTTTTCAAATATGTCCACAAAAGAATATATGAATATGATGGCAAATGGTGCATATAATCAGCA
Organism: Lachnospiraceae bacterium; assembly: GCA_015057445.1. Lineage (GTDB taxonomy): Bacteria > Bacillota > Clostridia > Lachnospirales > Lachnospiraceae > Coprococcus_C. The sequence continues at coordinate 18,301 of SVEI01000008.1, forward strand.
TAATAGCAGCTATTCAGAAGCAGAAAGCAATAGTTATCAATATGGTCCATCATATGGGACTAATAGCAATCAGGCCTTTGGATACACTCAATATGTAGATAGTTCTACAGAGGATTTTAATAACAGCTATTACAATAGTTATGATAATAATGATGCTGGTGGTGAGCAACCAAATCAAAACAAGGTTAAGAAGCAAAAGAATAAAAAGGACAAAACCCCAAGTAAGAAAGGCAACATACTAAAAAAAGGTGCCTTGCTGATTGGAAGTGGATTAATATTCGGACTTGCGGCAGGTGGTGCATTCCAGCTTGTTGAAAAATACTTTGATGATGATAAGTATGATATAGAAGATCGCTTTGATGATGACGATGATGACCATGTGATGGATGGTGGTTCTACAGAAACATTTTCTGTAGGTTCAGATTATGAGATTCCAGGCACAGCTGTTGTACCAGACGGAGTTACAGACTCTATGAGTCTTGATGTGTCTGATATTTCTGAAAATGTAATGCCATCAGTTGTTTCAATCACCATTAAGTCTGTTACAGAGTATAGTGCTGGTTTCTTTGGACAGACCTATGAGTATGAGTCAGAAGGTTCAGGCTCAGGAATCATTATTGGTGAAAATGACCAGGAGTTATTAATTGTTACAAATAATCACGTTGTTGCTGGAGCAGACACAGTATCTGTGGCATTTATTGACGAAGAGGTTTATGAGGCAAAGGTAAAAGGAACTGATAGTGATTCAGACTTAGCAATTATTGTTGTTGACTTGGATGACATTTCTGATGAGACTATGTCTAAGATTAGAATAGCTACTATTGGTAACTCAGATGAGTTAAAAGTTGGTGAGCAGGTAGTTGCCATAGGAAATGCACTTGGATATGGACAGTCAGTTACTACAGGAATTGTCAGTGCAAAGAATAGAACTAATGAAACAAATTCCACACCACTTATTCAGACTGATGCTGCAATTAATCCAGGTAATAGTGGTGGAGCACTTCTTAATATGAAGGGTGAGGTTATAGGAATTAACTCTTCTAAGATGGCATCTTATGATGTAGAAGGTATGGGATATGCCATTCCTATAACAGAGGTTGAGAGTATTATAGATAACCTTATGAATAGAGAAACCAGAGAAAAGGTTTCTGAAGAAGAAAGAGGTTATTTAGGAATTGGATGTCAGACTATTTCAGAAGATGCATCTTTGATGTATGGTTTACCTGTTGGTGTTTTGGTATCAGAGGTTGAAAAGGATTCTGCAGCTTATGATGCTGGAATCAAGAAGAATTACATCATTACAAAGTTTGATGGACAGTCTGTAAGCAGTGCAGATGGCCTGGTTAGTATGTTGGAGTACTATAAAGCTGGAGAAACTGTTGAAGTGGTGGTTATGTATCCAGATGATGATGAGTATAAAGAGAAAACAGTTTCTGTAACTCTTGGAAATAGAAGTGAATAAAAAATATAATTATGTTCAACTGTCTTTTTAGACTTAACATAAGATAAAGAATAGGATTCTCATAGGTAAGATGAGGATCCTATTTCTTTTTGCTTTTATAGTGGCATAAGTTGCAAGTTTAGTGTATAATGTGTGTGCGTGTAAGCGCTTACTGCAGATAGAGAGGATAGTTATAGAATTATGAGTACTAATGAAAATAAAGATAAATTTGTTACTAAATCAGTTGGCATATTATTGCTTGCCTGTTTGTGTTGCTTCCTTTGGGGAAGTGCCACACCAGCCATTAAGATAGGATATGAATGGTTTGGGATTGGTACAAATGATTTGGCATCCAGAATACTATTTGCAGGAGTTAGATTTACCCTAGCAGGGGTATTGGCAGTAATATTTGGAAGTATAATTGCAGGAAAGAAGCTGGTGCCAAATAAGGGTTCATGGGGGATGATATGTAAGCTGGGATTGGTGCAGACAGTTTTTCAGTACATATTTTTCTATATGGGTTTAGCATACACAACAGGTGTAAAATCTGCAATTATCAACGGTTCTCAGACATTTATTGCTATAATGATTGCATGCTTAATATTCAAGTATGAGAAGCTCACACTGCAAAAGTTTCTTGGTTGTTTAATTGGTTTTGCAGGAGTTATAGTTATAAACTATGATCCTAGCGGGATGACAGGTGGATTTACATTTAAGGGAGAGGGAGCAATACTTATAGCAGCCATAGCCTATGCATTGTCATCTGCCCTTGTAAAGCAGTATTCTCAGAAAGAAGATCCAGTTGTATTAAGTGGTTATCAGTTTATCTTCGGTGGAATAATAATGACCATATGTGGATTTGCTATGGGTGGCCAGCTGACAGGATGGTGTGTAAAATCAGTGATACTTTTAATTTACCTAGCACTTATATCTTCCGTAGCATATTCGGTTTGGGGAATATTGTTAAAACATAATCCTATAGGAAAGGTTGCTGTTTATTCATTTACAAATCCTTTGTTTAGCGTTCTTCTTTCATTTGTATTTTTGGGAGAAAGCTCAAGCTTCGGTTGGGAGCTTATAGTTGCATTAGGACTTGTATGTGGTGGAATATACCTAGTAAACAGAGTGAAAGAGTAGGAATAAGCTACAATTATATTGTATTATATTATCAAAAAAAATTGATTTGAGTTGTGTTATCAATTAGCTTTGAATGAATTGACGAGGTGCTGATATATGAATATAAATCATAACAAGAAAAAGTTAATATACACCACCATAATTGCATTAGTGATAGCTGTATTGTCAGGAATTATGTCATTCTTCGGCTTTCCAAAGAGATTGGAAAATATGGCGCAGGATGGTTTATATCATAGACCGGAAAAGATTCCTGACAATATAAAGATTATAGCTATAGACGAAAAAACTCTAGAAAAACTAGGACCTTATTCTAGTTGGGATAGAAGCTGCTTCGCTGACTTGATAAGTGTATTAAATTCAAATCCTAATACATCACCAAGTGTAATTGGTATAGATGTGGTATTTAGTGGAACTAACTATTCGGATGATGATGCTATGCTAGTGGAAGTATGTTCTAGGTATGATAATGTAGTTATGGCATCAACTATTACTATAGATAGTTATCTACAACAGGATTTAGATGAAACCTATTACACTGTTCAATATGTTTCAGGAGAGGGTAAACCATTTGATGCATTGGCAAATGTAGTTGATTACGGCTTTACCAATGCTATTTATGACGATGATGGTTTAGTGAGAAAAGCTTACTCTAGATGGGAGTTTGAATTAAATGGTGAGTATTTGGTATATGATTCATTTGCATATAAAATTGCTTCTAAGGTAGATACCATTAAGGATTATCCTTTGCAGGTTGAGATTGATATGGTGAGTAAGCCTGGAGAATTTGAGGCTATATCTATGTTGGATGTCTTAGACGGAACTGTACCAAAAGGGTATTTTGATGACTGTATAGTTATGGTTGGGGCGTATGAAGAAGGACTTATGGACTCATACCGTGTACCTACTGACTACTCCAAGCAGATGTATGGTGTAGAAATGCAGGCAAACTATGTGTATGGTTTTTTGAATGATTATATCATATACAGTGTAAACAAGACTGCACAGTTTATGTTGGTTTTTATTATTATCTTTTTATTTGGCGTATTTGCTTTAAATAGTAAGTTGAAATATGCATTAATATGTACAATTGTGGTTATCCCTGTATATGTAATGATGGCATCTGTATTATTTGTAACCACTTCTTATAAACTTAATTTACTTGCAGTACCTATGGGTGTGATTATAGCGTTTTTAATATCTGTACTTCTCAAATATATTGATATGCAGATAAAGAGAATGTACGAGATGCGAGATATGCTTTTCTCTATGGCGGAGGCCATGGCAGAGACTATCGAAGGTAGAACCCCTTATAATGCTAATCATACTAAGAATGTAGCTAAGAGATGTATGGAACTGGTAGATTATATAAATGAACAGTATAAGCTTAATAAGACTCAAATAAATTTTTCGGAGGATGATAAACGTCAGCTATATCTGGCGGCCATGCTTCATGATGTGGGAAAGATGGATATCCCTTTAAGGATTATGGACAAGGCTACAAAGCTTGGAAACAGAGAAACTGACGTAAGAGCAAGACTTGAGATTATAAGTCTTAGGATAGAAAATGATGCTTTAAATGGACGTATTACAAGAGAAGAGGCAGATTCTAAGCTTAACCAAATTAAGCTGTTTGTGGAGAATTTGGGAGCATTTAACTGTGGTCGACCACTAAGTGAGTCTGAGTGGCAATTGGTAGATGAGATTGCTAAGAGCAAATATGTAGGTCAAGATAATACTGAGATACCATATTTAACACATGAGGAGATTGATGATTTGCATATAAAAGCAGGTACTTTGTCTGAAAAGGAAAGAGAAACCATGCAAAGCCATGTTGTATATACTGATAAAATATTGTCTCACATTAAGTTTGGCGAGTATTTTAAAAATGTTAGAACAATGGCTGCTAATCATCATGAATTGCTTAATGGAAAAGGTTATCCAAAGGGAATAGGGGATTCTGAGATTGATACTATGACTAGGATTTTAACTATTATGGATATCTATGATTCTCTTATAGCTGATGACAGACCGTATAAGAAACCTAAGTCCGTACAAGAAGCATTTGATATTCTTGAAGAAGAAGCTACTGCAGGTAAAGTGGATAAGGAATTGCTGAAATTTGCCAAGGAGCTGTACCTAGTAGATAACAATTAGTAAGGTGATGTCATTTGGTGGGCAGATTACCCTTGAAAGAGGCTCCAGTAATAAGGACATGGTTGTGGGGATGAATCTTAAGTCTGAAGACAAGGTTGCTACTGGAAATGATGGTTCGGTGGAGCTTTTGGTGGATGATGACAAGCATATCTTGGCTCGTGAGAATGTTTACGGACACAGTGGCTTTTGAGGCTAGGTATTCAGTTACTAGTAGCAATTCAGGTATTAATGTAATGCAACTTAAAGACTGGGAGTATATTCCTGTAGAAGATAGAAGTACAGATCAGCCAGATGTCTTTGCACATGCAAGTGGTGTTAAGGTCCGTTACTGGGTGCTTACAGAGTCACAGGTAGATGAATGGAGAATCATTTACTGATACAGAAATCGAGTCATTCCTTGATTTGACAAGTGATGAAGGATTTGAATATGGTGTAGATTAATATGGAAATACAAAGGGCGCGGGATAGTATATTCCCGCGCCCTTGTAGTTTATTTATTTATCCTCAAGTCTTTTCTTAGCTGTTGCAAGCATAAGCTTTATTCTATTTACCTGGTTAACCTCAGATGCTCCTGGGTCGTAGTCGATTGCTACGATGTTGGAATCTGGATAAACCTTTCTAAGTTCTTTGATAACACCCTTACCAATTATGTGGTTAGGGAGACAAGCAAATGGCTGGCAACATACGATATTTGGTGCACCGCTCTTAATGAGCTCGACCATTTCACCTGTTAGGAACCAACCCTCACCAGTCTGGTTTCCGATAGAAACGATTGGCTTAGCATACTCTGCGATATGAGAGATGTGTACAGGTGGCTCGAAACGATTGCTCTTCTTAAGTGCTTCAACCATAGGCTTTCTAAGTTGCTCTAAAGCCCAAATACCGAGGTTTGCATTTCTAGCAGCCTTCTTTGAACGACCTAAGAATTCATGTTTGTAGTTGTTGTTGTAGAAGCTGTACATAAAGAAGTCAAGTAAGTCTGGCATTACAGCCTCGGCACCCTCTGATTCAAGTAAGTCTACAAGGTGGTTATTTGCAGATGGTAGGAACTTAACTAAGATTTCTCCAACGATACCAACTCTAGGCTTTTTAACGCCTTCTACAAGTGGGAGATTATCGAAATCTCTTACTATACCGTTTATTATCTGTTTAAAGTGCTTTCCGCCATCTAGCATGCTTCTCTTACAGCGGTGTTCCCATTTTCTGTGAAGCTTATTAGCTGAACCAGGAACAGCTTCGTAAGGTCTGGTTCTATATAAAACTCTCATGAACAAATCGCCGTAGATAAGTGCCTGCATAGCACACTTTATAGTCTTTAAATTCCATTTAAATCCAGAGTTTTTCTCAAATCCCTGAACACTAAGTGCGATAACAGGAATCTGACCGTAGCCCGCCTTAGCAAGGGCACGTCTAATAAATCCAACATAGTTAGTAGCACGACAACCACCACCAGTCTGGGTCATAACACAAGCAAGCTTGTTAACATCATATTTTCCTGATGTGATAGCATGCATAATCTGACCAATTACGATGATAGAAGGGTAGCATGCATCATTGTTAACATACTTAAGACCTGTATCAACAACCTCTTTGTTAGCATCAGGAAGCATAACTACATTAATACCCATATGCTTCATAGCTGGTTCAAGAATGTTGAAGTGGATAGGAGACATCTGTGGTACAAGCACGGTGTAATCCTTCATCATATCCTCAGTGAATTCAACTCTGTTTATTGCACTAGATGCTGGACATGGTACGAAGTTTTGCTTACGACGTACGTTGACAGCACTAATAAGTGAACGAATTCGGATACGAGCTGCACCAAGATTACTTACCTCATCAATCTTAAGAACGGTGTAAATCTTGCCTGAGTTAGTAAGAATATCGTTAACACAGTCAGTAGTAACAGCGTCAAGACCACATCCGAAGGAGTTAAGCTGGATAAGCTCTAAATTTTTGCTCTTCTTAACATAGTTTGCTGCCTTGTAAAGACGAGAGTGGTACATCCACTGGTCTGATACGATAAGAGGTCTCTCTACATTTCCAAGATGGGCTACAGAATCCTCTGTAAGCACTGCTATGTCAAATGAATTAATAAGCTCAGGAAGACCGTGGTTGATTTCTGGGTCTAGGTGGTATGGACGTCCTGCAAGAACGATACCAAGCTTATCATTGTCCTCTAAGTACTTAATAGTTTCGTTACCCTTAGCTGTGATTTCTGCTTTTAGTTTATCATCTTCAGCATAAGCGGCCTCAACAGCTTCGCTAATTTCAGCCTCAGTAACATCTGTGTATTTCTTAAACTCTCTAAACAATCTTTCCTTAAGAGCTTCCTTGTTATCAAGGGCAAGGAAAGGTCTGATGTATGTTATATCTGCAGCGCAGATTTCTTCCATATTATTCTTGATGTTTTCTGCATAAGATGTAACGATAGGACAGTTGTAGTGGTTATTGGCATCAGGAGTTTCGTCTCTCTCATATGGAATACAAGGGTAGAAGATGTTTGTAATGCCTTCCTTAAGTAACCACATAACGTGACCATGTGAAATCTTAGCGGGGTAACACTCTGATTCACTAGGGATTGACTCTATACCAAGAGTGTAAATATCTCTAGATGACTTTGGTGATACAATTACTCTATATTTAAGCTTTGTGAGGAAGGTAAACCAGAACGGATAGTTCTCGTACATATTGAGAACTCTTGGAATACCAATCACACCACGAGATGCCTCTGCTTCTGGGAGAGGCTCATAGTCAAATAACCTGTTGAATTTCCACTCAAAAAGGTTAGGAACATTATTCATGTTCTTCTTAAGACCGATTCCCTTCTCGCATCTATTTCCGGATATAAACTGTCTACCACCAGAGAACTTGTTAATGGTGAGAAGACAGCTGTTTGTACAGCCCTTACATCTAGCCATTCTTGTCTCATAAGTAAGGTTTTCAATCTGTTCCTTATTAAGCATAGTTGACTCGGCACCTTCTTCGTATCTATCTCTAGCAATTAAGGCAGCACCAAATGCACCCATAATACCTGCAATGTCAGGTCTAATAGCCTCACGACCAGAGATAAGCTCGAAGCTTCTAAGTACAGCATCGTTGTAGAAGGTTCCACCCTGAACAACTATATTTTCGCCAAGCTGTTTAGGGTCGGTAAGCTTAATAACCTTAAGAAGGGCGTTCTTGATAACTGAATATGCAAGACCAGCTGAGATATCTGCCACAGATGCACCCTCTTTTTGAGCTTGCTTAACCTTTGAATTCATGAATACTGTACATCTAGAACCAAGATCTATAGGACTTTCAGCAAAGAGAGCAACCTTTGCAAAGTCCTTAACCTCGTAATTAAGAGATTTAGCAAATGTCTCAATAAATGAACCACATCCAGATGAACATGCCTCATTAAGCATAACATTATCTACAACCTCATTCTTAATCTTTATACATTTCATATCCTGGCCACCAATATCAAGGATACAGTCAACATCAGGATTGAAGAATGCAGCAGCAGTGTAGTGAGCAATAGTCTCAACCTCCCCATGCTCTAACATAAGGGCAGACTTAATAAGAGCCTCACCATAACCTGTTGAACAGCCTGACACTATCTTAACATCGGCAGGAAGTATAGAGTATATCTCCTTTAATGCGCGAAGAGTGGTCTTAAGTGGACTACCGTTGTTGCTACTATAAAAATCATAGAGAAGAGAACCGTCATCAGCTACAAGTGCAACTTTTGTTGTTGTAGAACCGGCATCAACACCTAGGAATGCATTTCCCTTATAAGATGCAAGGTCTTTTCTTGTAACGTTATACTTGGACTGTTTCTCTATAAATTTATCATAAGCTTCCTGGTTCTCGAAGAGAGCAGGAAGTCTGTCAACCTCTACAGAAATCTGAAGATCTGCAGTAAGTTTGCCGCTAATTGTATTTAAATCGTATGTAACATCCTCTTTGGCCTGAAGGGCAGCGCCTACTGCGGCAAAAAGGTGTGAATGACCTGGTGCAATAATGTGCTCCTCAGTAAGGTTAAGGGTTCTAATAAATGCTTCCTTTAACTGATCAAGGAAATGAAGTGGTCCACCAAGGAATGCAACATTACCCTTAATTGGCTTACCGCAGGCAAGTCCGCTTATAGTTTGATTAACAACTGCTTGGAAAATTGATGCTGCAAGGTTAGCTTTTGTTGCCCCCTCGTTGATAAGTGGCTGAATATCTGTCTTCGCAAATACACCACAACGTGCAGCAATAGGATAGATGGTATCGTAATTCTTTGCATACTCATTAAGTCCTGTAGCATCAGTTTGAAGAAGAGTTGCCATCTGGTCGATAAATGAACCTGTACCACCGGCACAAACTCCATTCATTCTCTGCTCAACACCATTTGTGAAATAGATGATTTTTGCATCCTCACCACCAAGCTCGATAGCTACATCAGTCTGTGGTGCGTAGTCGGTAAGTGCTTCAGATACACATACAACCTCCTGCTCGAATGGGATACCGATAACCTGAGCCAAAGCAAGACCGCCAGAACCAGTGATAGTAGGAGCAACCTCAATATTGCCAAGCTTTGCAGTAGCGTTATCTACAAGCTCCTTCAAGGTTTCCTTAATGTTTGCAAAGTGTCTTTTGTACTCTGAGAACAAAATGTTTGTTTTCTCGTCAATAACAGCCACCTTAACTGTTGTTGAACCAATGTCAATTCCTAATCGTTTCATACGTTTTATGGCTAAAAGCCATCCTCCTTTTATATATCCATTAATACACAGAAAAATATAGACTAAAGTATATTTCTACATATTAAAATGCATTTTTAGACAAAGTACATTATATAGTAACGATTATTAAATTACAACTGTTAAAAAAATAAAGATTTTACAACTTTTGGAAGGGTTTTTGCATATAATAATCAAAAAAAGGTAAATATGCATATGGAAAGTAAGTGTAAAGGTGTTATACATCGTGTTACAAAGGGGGATACTCTGTATAGATTATCTAAAATGTATGGTGTAAGATTGATCGACATTATGAAAGAAAATCCTTATGTGAATGTGTATAATCTTCAGATAGGTGATGAAATTTGTATTCCTACAGAAGTATACGAAGAGGAAGAAAGACGGTATTATACTACCAATACTAATGAAACTATAGGTAGTATAATAAAGACTCTTAAGACTGACGTAGAGGAACTGATGAAGTATAATCAGGAATTATATAATATTATGGTACCTTCAGGAACAATTATTAGAATACCTCCAAAAGGCGAAAGAGATTAATGATTGTTCTAAAATGGAACATTATTTTTGGTTGTTTTTTAACTGCTATTATTATATAATTAGTTGATATGTATAAAGTGGGGGGCAGTCTGTAAACTGTTCCCCACAATAAATGAAAAAAAGGATGATGATATGAATTTTTTATATAAGCTTGAGAAGAAATTTGGCAGACATGCCATTAATAATTTATCTGCATATGTAGTGGGAAGCTGGGCAATAGGATATTTGCTGTGGGCGTTTCTTCCAAAGGTGTACGAGCTATTAATTTTTGATGTTGCCTATGTTTTCGGAGCACATCAATTTTGGCGTGTTTTTACATGGGGATTTACAATGCCAGGACCTATAGATATATTTTCCATACTTATGATATTTATCTATTTTTCTATCGGATCTTCTATAGAAAAGCATGTGGGAACTTTTGTATATAATTTGTATATTTTTGGATCTTATTTCTTTATAACTTTAGGTATGCTTGTACAAGGGGCAATTACTTATTTAAGTGATACTGCCACTTACGACCTTGCGGCAGTAGGATTACAGAACGGTCTTAATTATGGCTCAGGTCTTTTAGAGATAATGTCTCAATATGGTCCTACTTATTTTATAAGTATGAGTGTATTTTTAGGGTTTGCCCTTATATACTCTGAGTCAACTATGCTTTTATTTTTTGTATTTCCAATTAAGACAAAATGGTTAGCCTACGCAGATGTCATATATATGGTATATATGCTTATGAGATATGGAAGTTATTCCTTATTAGCAGGTATAATCATAGCTGTGCTGTTTAATTTTTATTTATTCTATCTCATTTCTAGAAATTATTCTTCCAGAAGAAGGTCTTGGAGGAATGGAACTGACACATTAAAACGTCAGAAAGAATTTAAGAAAAAGATGGAACAGGCCCAAGCAGAACAGATTACACCTAAGGGAGTGGCAAGACACAAATGTTCTATATGTGGAAAGACGGAAAATGATGATGAAAATCTTGAATTTAGATTTTGCTCTAGGTGTAATGGAAATCATGAATATTGTAATGAACACCTATTTACCCATGAACACATAAAATAATACTAGGAGATATAATAATGAAAAGTACATGCAAGAAAATTGTGACAGATATTAATAGAGATAAGGATGTTGATGTAACGGTTCCAAAGTATTTGGAGCTTCTTGACAGTCAATATAATTTATATTCTACAGTTAAATTATGCTTGAATTTCTATACAATTAGAGAAATGTTAGAAGATGGTACAAATGTTGCAGATTTTAAAGAAGATTATGACAAGGTTTCATCCCTTCTTACTAAGGCGCTTATCGCTGGAGAAAAAATAGATACCACAGATATTGAAGTGATAGATAACATCAGAAATAGTGTAGAATATAGGATGAAGATTTTAACTTCCTATACGGATGGATTTGAGATGTATGAATACATTTTAAATCGAATTGAGGCAGGAATAAAAGGAACAAGTGAAGAAGTTGATGTTGAGCTTTTGTCAAATAAGATGTTCCAGTATGTATTTTCAGAGCAGGATACAGTTGTTGTTAATAGTAAACTTCAGATTCTTATGTCTCAGCTTCCGGTAAGAATGACCAAGAATAAGTTCTATGATGTTGTAGCTAATACTCTATCTATCTACAAGGGTGGAGAGATAAGCTCTGTGGATGATTTTGTAGATATGCTTAAGACAGCAGTATTGATTAACAAACCAGAAGGTTTTGAGAGTGAATATCCTGAATTGTATGATATTTATAGTAGATTAGAGGAGACTGACTACAAATCTATAGATGAAGGATTATTTGATAGATTGACTATTGATTTGAATCAAGGAGCAGAGTTTATTACACAGCAGGTTTCATTTTATATGCTTTTTCAAGAAGTTATAAATGATACATACACAATTCTCCTGACAACATTAGGTAAATCCAAAAATAACGATGATACTGCGTTTAAATCAGCTGTTAAGATAATAGATACATGTATTAATTCATTTACAGAAGATTCTGCAGAGGAACTTATGGATGCATTTATGTCTTTGGAAGGTTCCCAAGAGAACGTATATGAAAATGTAATGATATTAGAGACGGTTCTTGATGATGTGTCTCTCAAAGGTGAGGATATGAATGATGACATCAAGAGTCATATTGCAAACCTTAGAACTGTTGAAAAATTGGTTTCAAGTAGCTTGTTTATCGACTTGAAGAAGGAAGTAGGTAATGAGTCTATAATTGCTGATGGAGATTATATTAGCAAGCTCAAGGATGAGGTTACTGGAGCTTTTGCAGAGTATTTTAAGGACAAGAGTATGATTGTTGTAAGAAGCATTATGTGTAAGATACTTGCGGCAATGCCTATATTCTTGGACACTCAGCAGGAGATTAAGAATTATTTTGATTATGTTTTAGAGAATTGTAAGAATGATAGTGAGCTTACTGCATGTAATAAGCTTATCTGTGAAATCATAGAGGAAGAAGTTTAGGATTTGGTGAGAGTATGAAGGTAGTTGATACTGTTTATACATATGGTTATTCTGATGATGAAGCAAGACATCTTGCTAAAAAGCTTAAGTATAATGTAAAAAAACTTAAGCTTTATGTGGTGTGTCTTCCTGTCATAGGAGATGGCCTTATGGAGATTTATGATTATAAGCATTTTCAACAATCTTTTTACAAAGGAATTAAGAACGATATAGTAGTTATTGGTTTTGCTCCTGATAAAGCGGGAGCAGAAGAGATTATTCTTTCCATTACTCAGGATTTGTATGATGCAAATTGTGGCTTTGATATTAAGAAATTTTTTGGTGTATAGGTGAAAATATATGTTGCATGTGTTACTGATGATTCTTAAAATTATATTATGGATTATCCTTGCAATACTAGGACTTGTATTGCTTCTTATTTTCATTGTACTTTTTTTACCAATCAAATACAAAATCGATGTAAAATATCATGGGAAAGCATTGGTAAACGCTAAAATTAGTTTTCTCATTGCCACGGTTAGGATTTTGTTTGATCAAGAAGCAAAAAAGTTTGATTATGGGATAAGGTTGGCTGGGATAAAACTTAATCTTGGTAAAGAAAAGAAACCTAAGAAACCAAAGAAATCAAAAAAAATTGCCACATCAGAAACTAATGATGACATAGAAATTATTGAAGATGTAATAGATAAGCAAACTAGTAATGATTTGCCAGATGATATAGATTTAGAACATAAAAACAATATATCAGATGACAAAATTAGTGAACCACAGTTGCAAGTGGATGCTTATGTTGTAGGTCAAAATGATGCTACAGTTGATAGTTCTGAAAAAATTTCGGAAGATGATGAGTTTGAGTACTATGAAATAGATGAATTTGATTTGTTTGATGATGATATAGATAAAGATGTACCTAAGGAACATAAAAGCTTATTTGGAAGAATAAAAGCGTTCTTTGTTGGTCTTAAGAACAAGATAGTCAACATAAAAAACAAAGTAGAAAACTTTTCCTTGGATAATATTGAGGCGAAGATAGATGCTAAGGTAACAAAGCTTAAGAAAACTATCAATAGATTTAAACATTTCTGGAATATGAAATGTACGGTAAAAACCAGAAATTATCTAAAGAAGTACTTGGTTGGATTAATTAAGCATATTGGACCAAGGAGTGTAAAAGGATATGTGAGATATGGCTTTGGTGATCCGTGTAAGACAGGTCAGGTAACTGGATATTTGAGTTTGTTACCTTTTGTCTATAGTAAACATTTCTCGCTAGAGCCTGATTTTTATAACAAGGTTATAGACACTGAATTGATTATAAAAGGTAGATTCAGGTTAGGATATATTATAAGAATTGTATTAAATATCAATATATGGAGAACAATTTTAGTAGCAAGAAAGATTTTTAAGGGTAAGAAAAAGGAGGTATAAATCATGGCAGATTTTAATCAGACTGTAAGTTCGTTATTTAAGGGAATGGATACTTTGCTTACAACAAAGACAGTTGTAGGTGAGCCTACGCAGGTTGGAGACACAATTATACTACCATTAGTTGATGTGAATTTTGGTGTTGCTGCAGGTGCATTTGCAAAGGATGGCAACAAGAATTCAGCGGGTGGTGGAATGGGAGGTAAAATGTCTCCTTCAGCAGTTTTAGTTATCCAGAATGGAAAAACTAAGATGGTTAGTGTGAAAGACCAGGATACTATGACCAAGATTATAGATATGATTCCTGAGGTTGTGGATAAGATTGCTACTTCACTTGGTAAGGGTGGCAAAAACCTAGAAGAGGAAGCGTTGGTTGAAAAAGCAATTGATGAAGTAACCGGAGAGGAAACATTTTAGTCTCTTTATAGAAAATGTGGCATATAATTAACTAAGAATTATTGGGCGTTTCCGTGTGGGGTGTACAATGAGAGCATTAGTTGGTTATGGTTCATTGTTTATAGCTATAGGAATTATATTGGCATATTTTATAGCAGGATTTATTGAATTTGTTATTACTATCGGGCTTTTAATTCTTGCATACATTCTTCTGTGTAAGGGATGTTAGCGTTGTAGGACTTAAATACTTGATGGTGATAGTAAGTATATTGTAGTATTTGTAGGAAGATTTATGGATAAAAATTATTTACTATGCATAGAGTACGATGGCACTAGGTATAGTGGCTGGCAGAGACAGGGTAATACTGAAAATACTATAGAACACAGAATTACACAGTGTTTAAAAACTATGTGTAATTATTCTTGTGATGTGGAATTACATGGATCTGGAAGAACTGACGCAGGTGTTCATGCAAGGGGACAGATGGCCAATGTTAAGCTTGGTACATCTCTCAAACCGGTAGAAATTAAGGATTATCTGAATAAATATCTTCCTGAAGATATTAGGATATTAAGTGTTTTGGTTGTAGATGACAGGTTTCATGCTAGGCTTTCGGCAAAGAGTAAAACATATTCTTACACAATAGATGTAGGAGATAAGGCAAATGTGTTTCTGAGAAAATATTCTTGGCATGTGGAATCTAAGTTAGATGTAGAATCTATGAGAGAGGCTGCTGAGCTTTTGTTAGGTGAAAAAGATTTTAGAAGTTTGTCGGATATGAAAACTAAGAAATCATCTGTTAGAACAATTAATACTATCAATATATATGAAAAATCTGATATAATAACTATAGAGTATACAGGAGATGGATTTCTGTATCATATGGTTAGAAAAATCACGGCACTGCTGGTTGAAATAGGAATTGGCAGGTTAAAGCTATGCCATATAGATGAATTACTAGATAAAAAAGATCGACATGCCTTTAAGTTACTGGCCCCGGCAAAGGGTTTATGCTTAGAGGAAGTGTTCTATTAAATTATGGAACAATTAATTATTAGGGGTGTTTTACAATGAGTATGGTTTCTGATATGAGCATGGAGGTGCTTATGAATTCTGATAACCCAGAGCAGGTTCTTCAGAATATGCAGCCCTTTATGGACTTAATGATGAATTATGAATGTGCTTTGATGGAGATAGAGACAAAGCTAAAAGTGTTGAATAACGAATTTGCTATGCAACACAATAGAAATCCTTTTGAATCCATCAAGTGTAGATTAAAAAAGCCTATGAGTATTGTAGGCAAGATGAAGAAAAAAGGTTTAGATATAACAATTGATAATATTGTGGAGAATCTTACCGATATTGCTGGAGTAAGAGTAATATGTTCATTTCCAGAGGATATTTATGCAGTATCTGAACTTCTTACTAAGCAGGATGACATAAAGGTGGTTCAGGTTAAGGATTACATAAGAAATCCTAAGTCAAACGGATATAGAAGTCTTCACCTCATTATTGATGTTCCGATTTTCTTGTCAAAGCAGAAAAAATATATGAAGGTAGAGGTTCAGTTCAGAACAATAGCGATGGATTTCTGGGCGAGTCTTGATCATAAGTTGAAATACAAGAAGGATAATCTTAAACATCCAGAGATAATTGCTCAGGAACTCAAGAAATGTGCTGATACTATAACTGCCATGGATTATAAGATGCAAGAGATACGAAATATGCTTGATTAAGCATAAGTGGAGGATACATGTCAAAACAAGTATGGAAATCAGGAAATATGTTATATCCAGTGCCTGCTGTAATGGTTACAGTTAGTGATGGGTGTGGCAGTGATAATATTATTACTATAGCTTGGGCTGGTACTATTAATTCTGACCCAGCTATGGTTTCTATTTCTGTGAGAAAATCCAGATATTCTCATGAACTACTTATGAAGAATAAAGAGTTTGTAATTAATTTGGTTACTAAGGATTTAACCTTAGCAATGGATTATTGCGGAGTAAAATCAGGCAGAGATATGGACAAGTTCAAGGCTATGAAACTTACTAAAGGTAAGGCTAGTACTGTAAATGTACCTACTATTGAAGAAAGTCCGTTGAACATAGAGTGCAAGGTTAAAGAAGTTATAGAACTTGGGAGTCATGATATGTTTTTGGCAGAGGTTACAGCCGTACTTGCTGATGAGAAGTATATGGACGAGAATGGTAGATTTGACTTGAACTCCTCAAATCTGGTTGCATATTCTCATGGACAATATTTTACTTTGGGTGAGAATATAGGAAAATTTGGATATAGTGTCCAAAAAAAGAAGAGAAAATAACATATTCTATATGTTAATATAAAGCTTTTGCTACTTGGAGAGGTAGAACAGGAGCTAAAATATGTTTAGTAAAATCACAAGCTGCGCCGTCTTTGGAATAGACGGCCAGGTAATTAGTGTAGAAGCTGACGTAAATGATGGATTACCAATGTTTACTATGGTCGGATTTCTATCCTCATCTGTAAAAGAGGCCGGCGAACGAGTCAGAACTGCACTGAAAAATTCAGGTTATCATATGCCACCTAAGCGCATAACAATCAATTTATCACCAGCAAACATAAGGAAAGATGGATCGGGGTTTGATTTGCCAGTAGCAATGGCTGTATTGATTGCTATTGGAATTCTTCCGGAAATTAATATGGAGAAAACTCTGGTATTAGGTGAATTAGGCTTAAATGGAGAAGTAAAAACTATTACTGGTGTGCTTCCTATGGTCTATCACTGTAAGAAAATGGGAATAACAAGTTGCATTGTACCTAAAGCAAATGCAAAAGAGGCTGCACTTGTTAGAGGGATGAATGTTTATGGAGTGGAAAGCTTGCAGGAAGCGGCAGAATTCATGCAAGGAATTGCTGATATTGTACCACTAATTAATAATGACAATACTGTTGTTGAAGGGGAAAATGACAGTAATTTGGATTTTGCTGATGTGAAAGGACAATCTACTCTTAAACGTGGTATGGAAATTGCTGCAGCAGGATTTCATAATGTGCTTATGACTGGTGCAGCAGGAGCTGGAAAATCCATGATAGCTAAAAGACTTCCTACAATTATGCCTAAGCTTACATTTGAAGAGTGTATTGATATTACAAAGATATATAGTATCAGTGGTCTGCTTGATAACAATAATGTTCTTATAACTAAAAGACCATTTCGCTCTCCGCACCATACAATATCAAATCATGCCTTAGTAGGTGGAGGGGGAGTGCCTAGACCAGGAGAAGTAAGTTTGGCTCACAATGGAGTTTTATTCTTGGATGAACTTCCTGAGTTTAATAAAAATGTGCTAGAAGTAATGAGACAACCTATTGAGGACAGGAGTATTACTATATCAAGGGTTAATGCTACGTTTGTTTTTCCTGCGGATTTTATGCTTGTTGCCGCTATGAATCAGTGTCCCTGTGGTAATTATCCTAATTTAAGCAAGTGTAAATGCACACCTTATGAGATAAGGCGTTACCAAGGTAAGATAAGCGGTCCGCTTTTAGACCGTATTGATATAACAATGGAAGTACAACCTATAGAATTTGGAGATTTGTTTGATGAGATAAAGGAGGAATCATCAAAAGAAATACGTGAAAGGGTGGAAGAAGCAAGACATAGACAACAATTTAGATATAAGGATGTGGGAATTAATTTCAACTCTCAGTTAGATGGGAAATTACTGAAAAAATACATTAGTTTAGGCGCTAAAGAGGAGGAACTATTAAAGGATACATTTGTAAAAAATGAGCTTAGTGCCAGAGGAACTTATAGAATATTGAGACTGGCCAGAACTATTGCAGATATGGCTGGTAGTGACAAAATAGAAAGAATTCATCTTATGGAAGCTATATTTTATAAAAATAATGGAAAATTCTATAATGAGGAGGTGTAGTGATGATTATAAGTTCAACTAAAGAGTTTGTTAATGCTTCTGATGATACACAGAAAGCGTTTGACGCCCCTAATTATAAAGTGGTGTGCTATGAAGACGGGTATGAATCTG
Source organism: Lachnospiraceae bacterium (assembly GCA_015057445.1). Classification (GTDB taxonomy): domain Bacteria; phylum Bacillota; class Clostridia; order Lachnospirales; family Lachnospiraceae; genus Coprococcus_C. The sequence goes on from SVEI01000008.1 coordinate 36,642, forward strand.
CTATAAAACATTTGTGGCTTAATAATATTGAAGGTGTTGATGCAAGTCATATTCTTGTATTGAAAAAAGAGTTAGGCAATGTGTGGAATATATATGATGCTAGCGAAAAAGTATTAAGTAAGTTTGTATCGGAAAAAGTTGCTAAAAAAGTTGCTTGCTCTAGGGCTGGAAGTAAAATTATGGAACTGTATGATAGACTTTGTGAAAAACATATTTCGATTTTGTATCCAGAAAAAAGTAACTATCCTGAAAAACTGAGACATATTTACATACCACCACAGCTTTTGTATGTAAAAGGTAGAATAAAGAATTCCATCAATGAATATAACAAAACTATAGGAATTGTGGGCTCAAGAAATCCGTCCACCTATGGTAAGGAAATATGTAAATACTTTGGAGAAAAACTAGCAAAAGAAGAATTTTGTATTGTCAGTGGATTGGCAAGAGGGATTGATGGGATTGCACATAGAAGTGCGCTTGATAATAATGGTTATACGGTGGCGGTGTTAGGATCTGGAATTAATGTAGCTTATCCTAGAATCAATATTGAAACTTATGCTAGAATTGAAGAAAATGGTGCTATCGTATCAGAATATGGATTGGATGTCCCGCCCAACCCATGGCAGTTTCCTGTTAGAAATAGAATAATTAGTGGACTTTCTGATGGGGTACTTGTGGTAGAAGCAAGGGCGGAGAGTGGTTCTTTAATTACAGTTGACCATGCCTTAGAACAAGGAAAAACAGTTTACTCAATTCCTGGAAGGTTAATGGATAAATCTTGTGAAGGTAATAATAATATAATCAGAGAAGGTGCAATTTGTGTTACCAGACCTGAAGATATAATTGAAGATATGGTGGGTATCTCTGCTTTTGATAAAGGAAATAGTGAAAAAAGGCATGATGATAATACTAATGAAGCTAACGATATTGATAGTTTGACAGAAGAAGAGAAGAAAGTGTTGGCTTGTGTTAGTTTAGATCCTATATATATTGATGATATAATGCAAAGTACTCATTTGGGAGTGACTAAGACTATAAGTACATTATATTTATTAGAGGAAAAGGAATTAATAAAACAACAAAATAAAGGATATTATATTTTGTTTATTAAAAATTAATCTTGCCTTTTGAAAAATTATATTGTATAGTTTGAAGCGTTTGAGACAATCAAATCAATGTAATTGTGGGTATTATAATGAAATTGTATTAAGAAGGTAGAAATTTTATGGCAAACAATTTGGTAATAGTGGAGTCTCCTGCAAAGGCAAAAACAATAAAGAAATTTTTGGGAAGCTCATATGAAGTTATTGCTTCAAATGGGCATGTAAGAGATCTTCCGAAAAGTAGAATGGGAATAGATGTTGATAATGACTTTGAACCACAGTATATTACCATACGTGGTAAAGGAGAACTTTTATCAACTTTAAGAAAAGCAGCAAAAAAAGCAGATAAGATTTATCTGGCAACCGACCCTGATCGAGAGGGAGAAGCAATATCTTATCATTTAACTGTTGCTCTTAAGCTTGATGAGAAAAAATATAAAAGAATTACATTTAATGAAATTACAAAAAATGCTGTTAAGAATTCTATAAAGCAGGCTAGAGACATTGACATGAGCTTAGTTGATTCACAACAGGCAAGAAGATGTTTGGATAGAATGGTTGGTTACACCATCAGTCCTGTGTTATGGGAAAAGATAAAGCGAGGGCTTAGTGCTGGTAGAGTACAATCTGTTGCTTTAAAGCTTATTTGTGATAGAGAAGAAGAAATAAACAACTTCGTTCCAGAAGAGTATTGGAGCTTGGATGTGGATTTAAAACCAAATAGTAATCTTAAGGCTATTCCATTCCATTATTGTAAAGATAAAATTACTAAGGATGAGGTGGATAAAGTATTAAAAGCTGTAACTGGTAAAAAATTCGAAGTTACTGATAATAAAAAGTCAGAAAAGACTAAAAAACAACCATTGCCATTTACAACAAGTACATTGCAACAGGAAGCTGGAAAGAAGCTTAATTTTGCAACAAGTAAGACCATGAGAGTAGCGCAGCAACTTTATGAGGGTGTTGATATAAAAGGAAAAGGTACAATTGGTCTTATTTCATACCTTAGAACCGATTCTACAAGAATATCAGAAGAAGCTACAAAGAATGCTAAAGAGTATATAGAGAGTAACTTTGGTGTTAACTATGTAGGAGAAGCTTCAGTAAAGACATCTAATAAAAAAATACAAGATGCTCATGAGGCAATAAGACCTACAGATGTAACTTTAACACCAGCATTCTTAAAGGATAAGCTTTCTAGAGAACAGTTTAGATTATATCAGCTTATTTATAACAGATTTTTAGCAAGTCAGATGGCGCCTGCAGTATATGAAATTAATACTATTACAGCAAGTGTAGATGATTATAAATTCAAGGCCTCATCATCAAAGGTGAAATTTGAAGGTTATATGTCTGTTTATAATACTGATGATGATAAGGTAGTAAATAGTAAATTGGCTGGAATTGAACTAGGTGAGAAGTTGGATGCTGAAAAGATAGAGCCAAAGCAACATTTCACACAACCACCTGCTCATTATACTGAATCCTTACTTGTTAAGACTATGGAAGAATTGGGCATTGGTAGACCTTCAACTTATGCACCGACCATTGCTATCATTTTAAACAGAAGATATGTGGTTAAAGAAAATAAGAATCTTTATGTGACAGAACTTGGTGAAGCTGTTAACCAATTTATGTGCAAGGCCTTTCCTGCAATTGTTGATACTAGCTTTACAGCTAACATTGAAACATTGCTTGATAATATTGAGGATGGGGATTTTGATTGGAAGGTAATTATTAGAAACTTCTATCCAGATTTGGCAGAATCTGTTGAAAATGCTAAGAAGGAATTAGAGTCAGTGAAGATAGAAGACGAGGTATCTGATACAGAATGTGACCAGTGCGGAAGAATGATGGTTATAAAATATGGACCACATGGAAAATTCCTGGCATGTCCTGGATTCCCGGAATGTAGAAATACTAAACCACATTTTGAAAAGATAGATGTTCCATGTCCTGTATGTGGTCAAGACGTCGTAATTAGAAAAACCAAAAAGGGTAGAAAGTATTTCAGTTGTATATCTAGTCCTGAATGTGATTTTATGTCTTGGTCAAGACCAACTACGGAAAAATGTCCAGAATGTGGTACTTACATGGTTGACAAGGGTAGCAAGCTTATGTGCGCAAAAGATGGATGCGGATATAGTTGTAACAAAAACAAAAATTAAAATAGTCATTTGCTAGTAAATGTTTGTCGCTTTTTCAGAAAATTGGTTGCTGACAATCGCAAAATATGGTACTATATTGTCGTATGAAAATGTCATTTGTGTTTTCGTACGACAATTTTTTATATTATACATAATGATTTGACTTAACAATCTAGTTTTAATTGACGATATACTAGATATATTAATATTTCTGAAAATGGATGTTCAGATAAGGCAAAGGGATTTGTGAGAGGACTCACGAGTCCTTTTAGCGTGCAAAAATCTAATGGGAGGCATAATTATGATTAATACCAACATTTACAATTACATAAATGTATTGGATAAAGCAGCTGATGCATCTGTTCAAAGAAATGAACTATTAAGCAATAATATTGCTAATGTTGACACTCCAAATTATAAACGTAAGGATTTGGACTTTGAATCAATTCTTCAGGCGGAACTTGCAGGTGGATTTAGTCTTAATGACCAGGTTGCTAAGGTGAATAAGAATTTAGCTTCATTAGACCCACAGGTTTATACAGACAATTCTTCCTTGGCTTATAGACTAGATGGCAATAACGTAGATATTGCTACAGAAGAAGCATATCTAGCAGAGAATCAGATTAAGTATCAAGCTCTTGTTGATCTTATGAATCAAGAGTTTTCTAGATATAAGACAGTGCTTAATCAGACATCTTAAGGTTCTTTGAGTAAGGAGGTTATGATATGGGAGTTTTTTCAGCTATGAACGTGGCAGGAACTGCAATGACAGCTCAGCAGCTACGTATGGACATAATTGCAGAAAATATAGCTAACGCTAGTACTACACGTACAGAGAATGGTGAAGCATATAGAAGAAAGACTGTTGTGTTCGAAGAAGTGGGAACCACATCTTTTGATAATATTTTAAATGGATATATGAGTCATTACCAGGCTAATGGCGTTAAGGTTACTCAGATTGTAGAAGATCAATCAGATTTTAGAATGGTATATGAACCGGATAATCCTGATGCCGACGAGAATGGATACGTAGCATATCCTAATGTAGATACTGTTACAGAGATGACCAATCTTATTGATTCGAGTAGAGCTTACGAGGCATCTGTTACGTCTTTCAATGCTGCTAAGAGTATGGCAATGAAAGGCTTGGAAATGTTTGGTGTATAATAATATATTGCATTTAGAATGAAAGGTTAGGGTGGTATAATGTCTATCACACCAATTGCACTATATAGTGATGAATTTACAACTATTAATAATATAAATGGCGCAACTAAAACTACGCATAGTATTAAACCTACTGAAGAAGGTGGTAGTGCCTTTGACAGTATACTAAGCGCGGCTGTTGATATGTATAGTGAGGCTAACTCGTTGCAGAAGGCAGCAGAATCGGCAGAGATGAGCTTTGCTCTAGGTTACACAGATAGTATTCATGACCTTGCTATTGCGCAGCAGAAGGCTAATATTTCTTTACAGTACACTGTTAAAGTTACTAACGCAGTTGTATCTGCATACAAAGAATTAATGGCTATGCAAATTTAATTCATAATTATCTTTGGAGGATACTATGGGTGAGTGGTTTAAGCAACTTCCTAAGAAGCTTGCAGAGTTTTGGAACAAATATACAGCAAAGCAGAAAACATTATTCTTTTCAGTGGCAGCGGCGGTAATAATTACCCTGGTGGCATTGTTTTTCGTGCTTAATAGAACTACATATGTGACCCTTTCTGTATTTGAAGACACAGGTGCTTCTGCTGAAGCGGCTAACCTTTTGGAGGAAAATGGTATTGATATAAAGGTGTCAGATGATGCATTAAAGATTGATGTAGCGGAGGAACAGGTGTCTGAAGCTAGACTTCTTTTGGGTGAAAATGGAATAACTCCTACTACAAGTGAGGTTGATTTGGCTTGGCTATATGACAATAGTTTTAATACAACTGATTCAGAGAAAAAATTGAAAGCCAAGATGTATCTTGAAACTTGCATGGAAACAGATCTTCGTTCTATAGATGGTATATCGAAAGCATCTGTAACAATAGATTTACCTACATCTACAAGTTCTATATATTCAAATGAGCAAGAAGCATCTGTTAGTATTATGATAACTACAGATACTAACTTTGCCCAAGATGCAGCATATAATATTGCTGAATATGCAAAAACATGTGTGGGTGCATCTAGTACAGAAAAGGTAACTATTATTGATAATAAAGGTAATCTTTTGTATTCTGGTGCAAGTACTCAATCATCTTTAAGTGCAACTCTTTCTGTAGAACAACAGGTAGAGGAGTATTATAATAGCAAAATTTGGAATCTTATGGTTAATTCTGGAGTGTACGATGAGGTTTCTGTATCATCAAATCTTTCAGTTAATATATCTCCAGAAGAGATGGTTAATATAGAATACTATTCAAATGATGAGGATGACACAGGTCCAAAGGCAAATTATTATTACTATCTAGCTGAAAATGTTGATGGTACAGGTGGTGTTGTTGGTACTGATGCTAATGGAGAGGAAATAACAGACTATAATCTTCTTGATTATGCTGATGGAGAGTCAACTCTTAATATTATAAGAGAAGAATATAATACAAGTAGTACAACTACAACTAAGATTAATCCTGTTGGTGAGGTTGACATGGAGAATTCAAGTATGGCTCTTTATCTCACCAAATATCAGATATATGATGAAGCCCAGATGGAAAAGGATGGTCTTTTGGAGGATCAAAGCTTTGCTGAATTTAAGGCTGCAAACTCAGATGTTATTGAAACTTCAAATAATCTAGAAATGGTGGCTATGCTTTCTCAAGCTACAGGAATCAAGGAAGACAGTATCTATGTAATAGAACGTATAGTTCCTGTATTTTATCCTATAGAGGAAAGTCAGGTTCCTGTACAAAACATTGTGACTATCGCGTTAGCACTTCTGATTGCAGGATTATTGCTCTTTGTAGTGTTTAAGAGCATGAAACCTGATGAGGTTGTTGAGGTTGAGCCTGAGCTTTCTGTTGAAGCATTACTTGCTACAACAAAAGAGAATCAGACTCTTGATGATATTGAATTTAGTGAGAAGTCTGCTGCTAAGGAACAAATCGATAAGTTTGTGGATGAGAATCCTGAGGCGGTTGCAGCACTTCTTAGAAACTGGTTGACTGACGAGTGGGAGTAAAAGGATATGTCAAAAAATAGTTATACAGAGATAACAGGCGTACAAAAAGCAGCGGTGCTGCTCATAGCTTTAGGTCCAGAACGTTCATCTCAGATTTTTAAACATTTAAAAGATGATGAGATAGAACAGCTCACTCTAGAGATTGCAAACACAAAGAGTGTACCATCTGAGCTTAAGGACGAAGTTATTGAGGAGTTTTATGAGATATGTCTTGCTCAGCAGTATATTGCTGAAGGTGGTATTGCTTATGCTAAGGAACTTCTTGATAAAGCTCTTGGAGAAGATAGAGCAAGAGATGTTATTGGAAGACTTACTGCATCTCTACAGGTTAGACCTTTTGAATTTGTTAGAAAAGCAGATGCCAGCCAGTTGCTCAACTTTATTCAGGACGAGCATCCACAGACTATTGCTCTTATACTGGCATATTTGCCATCGTCTCAGGCTGCAGCTGTAGTAAGTGCGTTAGCACCTGAAAAGCAGGCAGATGTTGCTAAGAGAATTGCTATGATGGATAGAACCAGTCCTGATGTTATTAAGGAGGTAGAGCGAGTGTTAGAGAAGAAGCTTGCATCACTTGTAAATCAGGATTACACAATTGTTGGTGGTGTTGATTCTATTGTTAATATCCTTAATACTGTAGATAGAAGTACAGAGAAACATATTATGGAGAATTTGGAGATAGAGGAGCCAGAGTTAGCGGACGAGATCAGAAGAAAGATGTTTGTATTCGAGGATATCCTTATATTAGATAACCGTTCAATTCAGACAGTTCTTCGTGAAGTTGATAATAATGAGCTTGCAATTGCTCTTAAGAATGCTAATGAGGATGTACAGCAAGTTATTTTCGATAACCTTTCATCCCGTCTTGCTACTATGATAAAAGAGGATATGGAATTTATGGGTCCTGTGCGTCTTAAGGATGTTGAAGAGGCTCAGCAGAAGATTGTTAATATTATTAGAAAACTTGAAGATTCAGGTGAAATTGTTATTTCACGTGGTGGAGGTGACGAGATAGTTGTCTAATTTGTTCAAATCCGGGTTTCCTGGAATAAAGACTGCCACCACACAACCCTTTGTGATAGATGGCAACAAAAGACAGATTAATATACCTGAGGCAACAGGGAAAATAATTCGTCCTCTAGATGAAGTTAAACAAGATGAAGAGGAAGTATCGGACCAAATTGGCAATGAGGAGCTTCTCAATGAGGCTATGGATATGGCTAAGGAACTTAGGGAAGATGCAGTCAATAGAGCTGCTAAAATTGTAGATGAAGCAAAGGTAGAAGCGGAGCAAATCAAAGAAAATGCCTATAAAGAAGGATACGAAAAAGGACTTCAAGATGGTAGCATGGAAGCTATGAAACGAACTGATGCGTACATGGAGAATATGCAAAAAGAGCAAGAGGCTCTTATGCAAAGAAATCAGGAAATTCTTGAAGACAATATTTCTGACACACAGGATAAGTTGGTGAATCTAAGTTGTGCGCTTATAGAAAGGCTAACTGGAATTTTGGTAGATCAGTATAGGCCGGTAATGTTACATATTATCAATAATGTCTTAAATGATGTTGACGCGAGTAAGCACATTACCATTAAGGTTTGTGAAGAGAATTTTGCATACATCCAAGATAACTATGATAGATTATCAGGAGCTGCCAACCCTAATATAAATATAGAATTGTATAGTGATTCTAAGTTAAATAAAAGACAGTGTATAATTGAATCGGAAAATGGAATTATTGATTTGTCCATGGATATACAGGTTAGAAATTTAATCACTGCCATTAAAATGTTATCTGAGTAATGAATATCCCCGGTTAAAAAATCGGGGATATTATGTTTAGATATGATGAAAAAAGCAAGGTGTAGGATATGATTAAAGAGTTTAATGTAGAAAAATACCAACCCTTATTGTTTAGGGATTATACAATGCATTATGGTAAAGTTAGTAAGATAGTTGGTCTTACAGTGGAATCTGTCGGTCCACCGTGCAAACTTAATGATATGTGTGAAATTATATCCAAGGATGGATTGACGAAGGTTATGTCAGAAGTCGTTGGATTTAAAGATAATAAGGTTCTTCTTATGCCATATGATAGTGTGGATGGAATAGGTCTCGGGGCAACAGTTAGGAATACGGGACAATGCCTTACTGTCAAAGTAGGACCTTCCCTTCTTGGAAGAGTTCTAGATGGTATTGGTAGACCTATGGATAAAGGGGAAATCAATGAAATCCTTGAATACCCTATAGATGCAACTTCTCCAGATCCATTACAGAGAAAGTTGATTAGCGAAATTCTTCCCCTTGGTGTTAAAGCAGTAGATGGTTTGCTTACTTTAGGAAAAGGCCAAAGAATTGGAATATTTGCAGGTTCAGGAGTTGGAAAAAGTACACTTTTGGGTATGTTTGCTCGTAATACAAAAGCAGATATCAATGTGATTGCTCTTATCGGCGAGCGTGGTAGAGAGGTAGGCGAATTTATAGAAAGAGACTTAGGAGAAGAAGGTCTGAAACGTTCTGTTCTTGTTATTGCTACTTCGGATAAACCAGCTCTTATACGTAATAAAGCGGCTAAAACGGCAACTGCCATTGCAGAGTATTTTCGTGACCAGGGTAAAGATGTTCTTCTCATGATGGACTCTTTAACAAGATTCTCTATGGCACAAAGAGAAATTGGTCTTGCTTCAGGAGAACCACCGGTGACAAGAGGATATCCACCTTCTGTATATTCTGAATTACCTAAGCTTTTAGAAAGAGCAGGTAATACACAGCAAGGGTCTATAACAGGTCTATATACTGTCCTTGTTGATGGTGATGATTTTAATGAACCTATAACAGACACAGCAAGAGGTATTTTGGATGGACATATTGTTTTGTCAAGAAAATTGGGACATAAAAATCATTATCCTGCAATTGACGTTCTTGCTAGTATATCTAGATGTATGAGTGCGATTGCTTCGGATGAACATAAAAAAATGGCGGGAAATCTCAAAAATGTTTTGGCTACTTATAATGATGCAGAAGACCTGATTAATATAGGCGCTTATAGAGCGGGTTCTAATAAAGATATTGATTATGCTATTTCTAAAATAGATAAGGTTAATGGATTTTTAAAGCAGGACGTTAATTCTAAGTTTTTATTTGATGATGAGCTTAGGATGTTGAAGGAAGTTTTTGAGTAGAACGAAATATTAAATAGGTGATATCATGGCAAAGTTTTTTTATCGGATGCAAAATATTTTAGATATTAAATATAAGTTGGAAGAGTCGGCAAAACAGGAGTATGCAGATGCTATGCATGCATTGGCTGTAGAAGAAGAAAAACTAGAACATTTAAAACAAAGAAGATATGGTTATTATCTGGATTATAATGCTTCTATAAAAGGAAAACTTGATTTTGTTCAAATTGATGAATGTGGCAATGCTATGGATATTATGGATGAGATGATAGCTCAACAAATAGAACTTGTTAGAGAAAAAAGTAAGGAAGTTGAGAGAACTAGAGCTAAACTTAACACAGTAATGCAGGAAAGAAAAATGCATGAAAAACTAAAGGAAAACAAATTTGAAGAATTCAAACAGGAAATAAATGCAGAAGAAGCAAAGGAAACTGATCAAGTGGTTAGTTATCAGTACAATAAGGATGGGGAGGAATAAGATACTATGTCTAGTGAAATAAAGGAAAAAGAAAGTGGCACCAAAGGAATAGGCATAATAATGATTATATTGATTATTATTACATGGCTTTCTGTTATGGCGCTTTTGATAAAATGCGATGTGGGTGGATTTGGCTCTGAAGTTTTAAGACCTGTATTTAAGGATGTTCCGGTTATAAATTGGATTTTGCCAGAGGCTAGTGACGCAGAAGTTATAAAGGAAAGTGGATATCCTTATACTAATCTAAAAGATGCTTTGGATAGAATTGCTGTTCTCGAAGCATCTGTTGGAAGTAAGGAAGCAGAAATCGTTTCATTGACAGATAAGGTTACGGAATTACAGGCCGAAGTTTCAAGATTATCTGTTTATGAAGCTGAACAGGAAGAGTTTGAAGTGAAAAAAATTGAATTTTTTGAGGAAATAGTCTATGGAGAAAACGCTCCTGATACCGATATATATGTTGAGTGGTATAATGAGTTGGATCCAGAGTATGCAGAGCAAGTATATAGAGAGATAGTTGCGGCTAATACAAACGACCAACAAATTATAGATTTGGCAAAAGCTTATGAGAGTATGGATCCAAAGGATGCTGCAGAAATCTTAGAAACTATGAAGACTGACCTTGATACAGTTGCTCTGATTATGAACAATATGAATACTGAATCGCAGGGGAAAATTCTCGCGGAGATGGATCCTGAATACGCTGCCAGCGTTACGAAAAAGCTGTTACCATAATACTCAATATATTATTTAGAAAGGAGGGCATAGGATGATTACTATTTCAACAGGTGGAATTGGACCTATGGATGTGATGGCAAATACTAAGTCTAAAGGGGCTTCCAAGGAAGAAGAAAAGAATGTTGACGCCTTTGCTAGTCTAATGAATATGGTCTCAACAAAACAAGAACAATCTGTTTCGGTGGATACTGGTGGATTAGATGTGTCAGAAGAGGTTGCCCCAACTAAAGACAGCGCTAGTGAGTATGATGTTTATAGTAAGCAGGAAAGTGTAGAAGCTGCGAAAGATAAACTTCAGAACACAGAGAAAACTACCGTTAAAGAAGATACGGAAACCGCTAAGGTTAAAGAAACAGGAGAGGATATTCAGCCAGATGAACAGATAGTTGATAAAGTAGCGGCTTTAATTAAGGAAGTAAAGACGGTTCTTAAAGATGCACTTAATATTACTGATGAAGAACTTGAGAATATCTTATCTGATATGGGTATCAATGTATCTGACTTGTTAATTGGAGATAATCTTAAGAATTTCATTTTAAAAGTCCAGGGAGCAAGTAGTGTAGATCTTCTTGTTAATGAGGATTTGGCTAATCTTGTTTCTGATTTAACTAATCAAGTTTCAGAAATAATTAATCAATTTGAAGGTGTAGATGTTGACATCCAGCAGTTTGTTGCTGAGAATTCGGAAACAATTGAGCATGCACTTCAGAATTATGACAAAAATGTCGATAACATTATAGATGAAGTTGAAAAAGTTCAAATAGATAATGGACAGGATGCAGATTTAGGAAATGTCACACTTGATGAAAATGAAGTTGATGTTGTTGGAAAAGATGTAAAGTCTGAGGCACAAGTAGATGAAAAAACAGTTAATGATGGCATTGCTGAAAAAATCACAGTAGAAAAAACTTCTGATGATGGTCAGGCAATGAATCACGAACAAACATCACAGCAGAACAATCAACAGATAGCCACAAACTTTAATCAGGCTTTAGATAACACAATTAATTCAAATGTTAATATTGATGCTACAGCATTTACAAATAATGTACAGGAAGCAGACATTATTAGACAAATTATAGACCAGATTAAAGTTAATACAGGAAGAGAAGTTCAGTCTATGGAGGTTCAACTTAATCCGGAAAATCTTGGTAAGGTTTACGTTAATGTTGAAACAAAAGATGGCGTTATGCAAGCGAAAATTATTGCTGAGACAGAAGCTGCGAAGAATGCTATAGAGCATAATTTAGCTGTTTTGAAAGAAAATTTCTCGAATAATGAACTTAAGGTTGAAGCTATTGAGGTTATGGTTGCAGCATATGGGTTCTTTGAAGAAAATCAAAACGATAATTTTGACAATCAGGAACAAGCTAATGATGCTTCTAAGTCAATAAAAGGAATAAGTGTGTCTGATATGGAAGATGAATTGACAGAAGAAGAGGAATTAGAAGTTGAGATTATGAAGACAAAAGGAAATACTGTAAGTTATACAGTATAGCCGGAAAGGAGACAATATGGCAGATGCAATAATTAATAATATTCAAGCTAATAAAACTGATACAGCCTATACTTCTACAAAGAAGGATACAACAGGTGGTACTGATCTTGATAAGGATGCTTTCTTGCAGTTGCTAGTTACTCAGATGCAATATCAGGATCCGCTTAATCCAGGTGATAGTACAGAATATATGTCACAGTTGGCTCAGTATTCATCTTTAGAGGCGACTATGAATATTAGTACAACTCTTGATAAAGGTAATGGACTTAACCTTGTAGGACAGTATGTAATTATGAACACTACAGATTCTGCTGGAAACACAGATATGATTAGTGGCCTTGTGGAATATGCAACAGTTAAGGATGGAGAGGTTCTTTTATCCATTAATGATACATATTACCCAGCATCAGATTTAGATTCTGTTGTAGATTATGATTATTATTTATATCTTCAAGGAATTGCAAGTGATAAGTTAGAGGAAGCAAATAAACCTAGTGGAGAAACTGGAACAAATAATGATGCTACAGATACCAATAGCGCTGTTGAGTAATAATCGGGAGGCGGTATTATGAATGGATTAGGAGATAGAATCTTTTCCATTGAGCAGGCTACAGATTTTTTGGTTCAAAGCAAAAGTATAAATAAAGCTAAGAGTTCTAGTGACAATGTATCATTCCAAGATATTTTTAATCAAAAGGTTAATGAGACGGAAGATGTAAAGTTTTCAAAGCATGCGAATCAGAGACTGGAAAGTAGAAACATCAATTTATCCCAAGAACAAATGTCTAGATTGAATCAAGGTGTTTCAAAAGCGAGAGATAAAAGTATTAATGAGTCGCTGGTTATGATGGATAATTTAGCATTTATAGTAAATGTGAAGAATAACACTGTGGTCACTGCATTGGAATCAAGCGAAGAAAGTAATGTTTTTACAAATATTGACGGAGCAGTAATAGTTTAGTAACTGAAGTAAACAGCCGGACCGATATGGAGGCTGTAATCCCGGAATGACAGAAGGGATTTAGTAGAAAAATATTGGAGGACAAAATTATGATGAGATCACTTTATTCTGGTGTTGCAGGTCTTAAGACTCACCAGACAAAAATGGACGTAATTGGTAACAATATAGCTAACGTTAATACTATAGGTTTTAAGTCATCATCTGTACTATTTAGAGACGTGTTATATCAAACAACATCTACAGCAACTGGTGCAACAGCTAGCACAGGTGGTACTAATGCATCACAGATAGGTCTTGGTACTCAGGTATCATCAATCCAGACTAGTGTAACTGATAATGGTGCAGCACAGAGTACAAATAATCCATACGACCTTATGCTTAATGGAGAGGATTTCTTCATTGTTAGCCGTGGCGGAGTTAACAACTTCACTAAGGTTGGTAACTTTAGTGTTGATGGTGCAGGGTGTCTTGTTACAAGTAATGGATATCAGGTGATGGGTTGGCAGGTAGATCCTGAAAATCCATCAGAAATTAAGAAGGATACTGTATCTGCTCTTTATCCTGAAAGTGAAGCTAATAAGGTTTCATCTCCAGAACAGACAACAGATGCATATATGACAGGTAATATTGACCTTACAGACCCAGATCTTACTTCTGTAGATGGAGTAGCTATATCAATGTCAATCTATGATGCTCTTGGATATAGTTACACAGTAAAGTTTAAGCTCACACAGGATGAAAATCAGCCAGATAAGTCATTGTATAACTTGGAGATTATGTCTGTTAAGGATGCAAATAATGTAGAGATTTTAGGAGCTGATGATGCCGCTACAGATGATATAGAGGAAGGTGGATATACTGCAACTATAGCAGGTAAGAATTCTATTCAGATTAAGTTTGATCCAGACAATGGCTCTTTTGAATATGTGGGAGAAGCAGATATGTCAACTGCATTGTTGGAAATTACCCCTAACTCAGCAGACAAGGGAGATGTATTTACATCGATAGTTAATGGTGAGCCTGTAGATGGTATTACAGTTGACTTTTCTAACCTTACAAGATATGAGTCAGATGGACAATCAACAGCCAAGATGGTTCGTGGAACAACTGACTCTATGGGATGTGGTAGATCAATGGGTGCTCTCAGTGATGTTAGTATTGACACATCAGGAAAAATTTTTGGTGTATATACAAATGGTGAAACCAAACTTTTAGGACAGATTGCAGTTGCTAGATTTACAAATCCTATGGCGCTTGAGTCAATTGGAGATAGTATGTATACTACAACTCAGAACTCAGGTGATTTTGACGGTATAGGTACATCAGTAGATGATGGCGGTGGATCAATGTCTCAGGGTGTTCTGGAAATGTCAAATGTTGACCTTTCAGCTGAATTTACTGAAATGATTACAACACAGAGAGGCTTCCAGGCCAATTCTAGAATTATTACAACTTCAGACACAATGCTTGAAGAGTTAGTAAATCTTAAGAGATAAGCTAATCAAGTGATATAAAAATATGGAAAACCTTTCATCTGGCTAATTTGTCGGATTTAGGGTTTTCCTGTTTTTATTTTTGTAGACATAAAAATGGTATTATGATATAATAAACCTAATTGTAGTGTCGACAATTATGGCGTTTTTTCGAGGTGGTAATATGATAGAAGTTACAAGGCTTAGAGGAGCAAAGATAATTATCAATGCAGAGTTAGTTGAGTGTGTTGAGGAAACTCCTGATACTGTTATCACTCTTACTAGCGGCAAGAAACTTGTTGTTTCAGAAAGCGGCAAGGAAATTGTTGACTTGGTTATAGAATACAAGAGAAAGATACATAACTTTTGATGATATGTGTAAGAGGTGGATGTAGTGGATATAGCTTCTATTATTGGATTTGTTGCAGCACTTGTACTTATGATATATGGTATGGTTGATGGTAAAGGATTTGGTGTTATCACTGATACGTTTCTTAATATGCCATCGGCGCTCATTACATTTGGTGGTGCATTTGGAGCTGTTTTAGCCATGTATACAATGAAAGATTTTTTGGCTGGAGTAAAAACCTTTGGGTTAGTATTTAAAGTTCCTAGTGCAAACGAAACTGAGACTATCAAGACTATTATTGAGTTGTCTAATCTTGCAAGAAGAGAAGGGTTGCTTGCTTTAGAGGAATCTACTAATAACTTAGAAGATGAATTTATGAAAAAAGGAATAATGCTAATTGTGGATGGAACTGATCCTGAACTTGTAAGAAGTATTTTGGAAGCAGAGATAATAAATATAGATGCAAGGCATCAAAGTAATATTGGTTTGTGGAAGAATCTTGGAGCTATGGGTCCTGCTTGGGGTATGATAGGTACACTTATTGGTCTTATTAACATGCTTAAGGATTTATCGGATCCTGACTCTATTGGTCCTAATATGGCGGTAGCACTTATAACAACTTTGTATGGTTCGGTGCTTGCCAACTGGATATGTTCGCCGGTTGCCAATAAATTAACTAGTTTCAATGATGCAGAGATTAAGCTTAAAGAGGTTATGATTGAGGGCATTTTGTCCATTCAGGCAGGCGAAAACCCTAGAGTCATTGAGGAAAAACTCAAATCATTTTTGTCTCCTACTGAGAGAAAAGGATTTGGTGAAGAAGGTGGTGCGTAAGGTATGGCTAAAAGAAAAGAACAACCACCGGAGGAAGGTTCTCCGGCGTGGATGGCCACATTTAGCGATCTTATGAATCTTTTGCTTTGTTTTTTTGTACTTTTGTTTGCAAGTTCAACTATGGACGAAGGTAAAATTCAGAAGATAGCAGCATCTTTTGATAATGTAACCTTTAGTGTTATAGACAAGGGTTCGATTTCTTTGGTAGAGGGAGGCATGCTTTCGGGCGGCGTGAGTCAGGTTCCTGACGCTCAGGCTGTTTTGACTGAATCAGGTCATAATATAGAACCTGATTCAGGAAAGGAAGTAACAGCGACTAAGAATGATGCTGAAAAACTTTCAGACGAGGAATTGATGGTTGAGTTAAACAAACGTGGAGAAGAACAGTCTGAAGAAATGTATGATGAAGTGATGCAGATGGCGGAGTCCTACAGTATAGATGATTTAATAAGTATAGATTACAACGAGCAGTATGTTGAGTTGGATTTGAATGGCTCAATATTGTTTGAATCTGGCTCTGCACAAATCAAGAATGATTCTAAAATATTTTTACAAAAGATTGCTCAAATTTTGACTAAGTACAAATATTGTATAATTGAAATAGAAGGTCATACAGATAATGTTCCGATGTATTCTGCTCGGTATGAAAATAATCGAGAATTGTCTTCAGAGAGAGCAAGGAGTGTCTATGAATTCATTGTTGAACAAGAGGATTTTATTGATTCAAATATGAAGATTGCAGGATACGGAGAGAGCAGACCTGTTGCGTCTAATTCTACTGAAGAAGGAAGAGCAAAAAACAGACGCGTTACAATAAAAATATATAATAAGCAGAATACAAATTACTAATATTTGATTTGTTAATAAGGAGAATGACATGAAAAAAAATCTTATTACAGTTTTAATACTGGCTTTATGTATAATAAATCTTGCGTTTAATATTTTATTGGTGTTTACATTTGTGCCTTCAGTAAAAAAGACTAACAAATTAGTTGGCGATATTATGGCAGTTCTTGATTTAGAGATATCATCTCAGACAGCGGGAAATTCAGGCTTTGATGTGAGCAATCTTGCTCCTTTTCAGTTAGAACAGAGTAATCCTATCAATCTTGCTGCAGATGGTTCAGGAGCTCTCCATGTTGTACAGTATGGTCTTACAATAAATCTTGATAAGACGGCTGCGGATTATTCCACAGTATCAACAAACCTTACTAATTCAACATCTTTGGTATATGATATGACTCGAAATATCATTGGAAGATATACATATGATCAAGTTATAGATGTGAATGTACAGAATCAGATTAAAGCAGAAATCTTAGCTTCCCTAAAGGAAACTTTCAATACAGAATGTATATATTCAGTTAGCTTTTATAATTGGGTAGCACAATAATCAATCAACCAGGAGGTGAGAAACGTGGCAGACGTACTCTCACAAAATGAAATAGACGCCTTATTGAAACAGCTTTCTACTGGTGAACTTGATGTTGATGATATTGAAGATAACAAAAGTGCCAAGGTAAAGGAGTATGATTTCTCCAAACCAGCAAAGTTTTCAAAAGAGCATCTTAGGACAATTGAAATTATATTTGAGCATTTTGGCAGATTGTTAAGTAGTAATCTTCCTGCATATTTAAGAAAGAACGTGCAGATAGAAGTTATGAACTCAGAAGCGGTAATATACTCAGAGTTTTCTAATGCCTTATCTAATCCTGTTTTACTTGGGGTTGTCAATATGTCTCCATTACAGGGCAATATAATAATTGAAATGGCCACTAATATAGGGTACACCATTATTGACAGATTGTTAGGTGGAATTGGAGAACCGTTAGAAAAAAATAGAGAATTTTCCGAGATAGAGTTATCTATTCTAGAAAGAATATTTAACATAATAATAAGTTTGCTTAGAGAACCATGGAAGAATGTTGTTGAGATAGAACCTTATCTTGAAAGAATTGAAACTAATTCTCAGTTTGCTCAAATTATATCGCCTACAGAGATGATAGCAATCGTCACAATTAACATTAATATTGGCGGTGTTGAGGGACTGATGAATATATGTCTTCCGTTTATGACATTAGAAGATGTTATGGATAAGCTTAATACTAAGTATTGGTTTTCTACTATGCAGAATAAGGACGAATCTAGTTATGCAGATGTTATTGAGACAGCTATTAATAAAGCTTTGGTTCCTGTGTCTGCATATCTTGGAAAGAGCCATATTACAGTTATAGATTTTGTTAATCTTCAGGTTGGAGATATAATAAAATTAGATAAGAGTGTTGAAGATGAACTTGATGTATATGTTGGTAATATTGTCAAATTCAAAGCATTACCAGGTTCATTTAGCGATAATTATGCAGTTAAAATTACAGAAATTTATAGAGAGGAGGAATAAAGAATATGGACGGAATGTTATCTCAAGAAGAGATTAATGCACTAATTGGCGGCGGACTGTCAACTTCGTCAAGCGGTAACGGAGATACCCTTAATGACTCTGAAAAAGATGCCTTAGGCGAAATTTCTAATATATGTATGGGTACAGCTGCAACTACACTTTATTCCTTGGTTAACCAGAAAGTAGTTATTACCACACCAGTTGTAAATATTACAAGGTGGGAGGAACTTACCGCTGATTATGCGAGACCATGTGTTTTTATAAACATTTATTACAAAGAAGGTATAGATGGTAATAATGTTTTAATTCTTAAAGAAGATGATGTGAAAATCATCACAGACTTAATGATGGGTGGTGATGGATTAAATCCAGCGCCAGAATTATCAGAACTTCACTTTAGTGCGATATGTGAAGCAATGAATCAGATGATGGGTTCATCAGCTACATCTCTATCATCAATGCTTAATACTAAGATTGATATTAGTCCACCAGAGGCAGATTTGGTAGATATGGCTGGGGATATAGATGAGGCCAAGGTTACAGATTTCATGAAAAAAGATTTTGCATGTGTAACCTTTAGAATGACTATAGGAGATTTAGTAGATAGTACCATAATGCAACTTTATCCTATAGAACTTGCAAAAGAACTTTATAGAAGGTTTTCAGGTGAAGAGGAAGTTGCTCCTGCTGCACCAGAACCACCAAAGGCTGCACCGGAACCACCGAAGGCAGCGCCTGCTAGTCAAGCGCCACAGATGCAACAGCCGCCGATGATGGATCAGTCAATGATGGGACAACCTATGATGGGACAGCCTATGATGGGACAACCTATGATGATGGGACAACCTATGATGATGGGACAACCTATGATGATGCAACAGGATGTAAATGTTCAGAATGTTCAATTTCAGGCGTTTAACCCAATGGTTAATCCAGTTACTCAGCAAGAAAATATTGAACTTATAATGGATGTTCCACTTGAAGTATCTGTTGTGTTAGGTCGTACTAGAAAATCCATTAAAGAAATATTAGAGTTTTCACCAGGAACTATTATAGAACTTGATAAGTTGGCCGGCGAGTCAATTGATGTTATGGTTAATCAAAAACTTGTTGCTAAGGGTGAAGTAGTAGTTATCGAAGAAAGCTTTGGTATTAGAATCACTGAGATTATTAAGGAAAAAATATAACATAAAGGAGTATAAGTTATGGCAAAGAGTATTTTAATATGTGATGATGCAGCGTTTATGAGAATGATGATTAAGGACATATTAGTAAAAAATGGCTACAATATTGCAGGAGAAGCGGAGAATGGATTAAAGGCAGTTGAAAAATATAATGAGACAAAGCCTGATCTTGTGCTTATGGATATTACAATGCCAGAGATGGATGGTATTCAGGCACTTAAGAAGATTAAGGCCGCTGATCCTAATGCAAGTGTTGTTATGTGTTCAGCTATGGGTCAGCAGGCAATGGTTATTGAGTCTATTCAATCAGGAGCAAGAGACTTTATTGTTAAGCCTTTCCAGCCAGATAGAGTAATTGAGGCTGTTAAGAAAGCAGTAGAGTAATATGTATATGTTACTTTCGGATAGCATTAGAAATAGTTCTTTGACTAATGTGATATCTTTAATATTAATATTTATATTTATACTTATTCTTGCGTATTTTACAGCAAAACTTACTGCAAAATTGCAAGGGAATCCTTTGAGTAAAAGAGCCAATATAAAGATAGTAGAGACATTCCGTCTCGGTGGAAATAAATTTATTTCTATTGTTAAAATTGGAGAGAATTACTATGCTCTTGGGTTTGGCAAAGATGAAATCACTATGATTGATCGCTTAGATAAGGATAGTTTTAATATCCCAGAGGTTCCCGATGATGTATCTAAAAAGAGTTTTATGGATGTTTTACGCGATATAAATAAGAAAGAAGAACAAGATAATACAGATAAAAAGTAGGTAGTTATATGAGATATGCAAAGCTGCGAAAATTAATATTAATTTTTTTAATTCCGCTTGCTCTTTCAGTCATATTTTCAGGTTCAAATACTTACGCTACCACTGTTACTCCAGAAACAGAAGCTGAAGAGGGGCTAGATGAGGCGATAACAGATGATGAAGGGATGTCAGTAGGACTGACACTTAATTCAAATTCTGATGATACGACTTTATCTGGTACTCTTCAGATTTTATTGGTTATTACAGTAATTTCATTAGCTCCATCAATATTAGTTATGGTGACCTCCTTTACAAGGATTGTAGTTGTATTATCCTTTACAAGGACAGCTTTGGGAACTCAATCATCCCCACCTAATAATGTATTGATAGGGCTCTCGTTGTTTTTAACCCTTTTTATTATGAGTCCTATTTTCTTGCAAATTAAGGAACAGGCCATAGACCCTCTGTCAGCCAATGAAATTACTCAAGAAGAAGCGTTAGATAAGTGTGTTGAACCGCTTAAAACATTTATGTTAGAGCAGGTAAGACAGGAAGATTTGAGATTGTTTATGGATATTGCCAAGGTTGATACTGTTGACAGTGCCAGTGAATTATCCTTAACAATAGTAATTCCTGCATTCATTATAAGTGAATTAAGAGCCGCATTTATTATTGGATTTTTGATTTATATTCCATTTATTGTAATCGATATGGTAGTTGCATCGGTGCTTATGTCTATGGGTATGATGATGTTACCACCAACTACAATTTCTATGCCGTTTAAGATATTGCTTTTTATATTAGCGGACGGTTGGAATTTGGTTATAGGAGAACTTGTTAATTCATTTAACTTATGATAAGAGGTGATTTTTTTGACAACAGGAGAAGTTGTAGATATTGCCAGTCAGGCTATATGGTTAATAATTGAATGTTCTACACCACTGTTGTTGGTGTCACTTATAGTTGGTTTAGTTATTAGTATTTTTCAAACTGTAACTTCTATTCAGGAACAAACCCTTACTTTTGTTCCTAAGATATTAGTGATGTTTTTGATGATAATTTTAACAGGAGATTGGCTGCTTAATAATATATTGTCGTTTATTCAGGATTTGTGGAGCAAATTCGGAGATTATGTGAGGTAGTAGCCTATGGATTTAAGTGTTGAAACCCTAAAGCTAGAGGCCTTCTTGATGGTGTTAGTTCGAATTGCCTGTTTTGTTGCTATTGCACCTGTGTTTGGGCATAAGAGTATCAATGCAAGGCTTAGAGTTTTGATAGCTGCATGTATTGCTCTTACTGTGTTTGTTGCAATGGATCCTGATATGCCAGAATATAGTACAGTCTTTGGCTTTACATTTTTGCTAATAAAGGAAGCTGCTGTTGGCCTTTCTTTGGGCTTTGTATCAAGTCTTGTAATGGCAATTATTACAATGGCTGGTGAGTTTATTGATAGAGAAATTGGATTTTCTATGGCTCAAAGTTTTGATATGAATACTGGAGCCATGACCACAATTACAGCTAATTTGTATGATAAACTTATTTATCTAATTATTTTAATTACCAATTTGCATTATTATATTCTTAAAGCTGTTGTAAGATCATTTGAAGTTATTCCCCTAGGAAGCTTTAAATTAAATATTCCTTTTATGTATACGCAGGTGCTTGGATTTGTTGTCGAATTTTTTGTTATAGGTTTTCGAATAGCGATGCCCATATTTATAGCTGCAACTATTTTAAATATTATTCTTGGTGTTATGACAAAGAGTTCGCCACAGATGAATATGTTTGCTATTGGTATTCAGATGAAAATTATTCTAGGAATGATGGCATTGGCGATTATGATTATGTTTATACCTAATATTACGAATTATCTTATGGAAAAGATGGATGGTATGATTTCGTCTCTTCTAGGAGGAATGTAGTTTGAAAACATATGATGAATATATTCTAAAATTTAATCTGCAGCTTTTCGCTGATGATGGTGGAGAAAAGACTGAAGAACCTACGGCCAAGAAAATTGATGATTCTAGAAAAGAAGGCCAGGTGGCGAAAAGTAAAGAAATATCAACAGCAGCTTCTTTGTTAGCGGTTTTTATATGTCTCAAGGTATTTATCGGTTTTTTGGGAGGAAGGCTGGTTGGTGTATTTTTTAATTTTTGGAATGAGATGGATGTGTATGCAAATAGTCCATTTAATTCAGTAACAGTAGTTCAACTTTTGACAGACGGGTTACTCTATATTCTTATTACTTGCTTACCCTTTTTTGTGGTTTCATTTCTAGTTGCTTTTTTATCACAAAAGGTTCAGTTTAAATGGATGGTTACTACAAAACCACTACAACCTAAGTTGAGTAAAATGAATCCTATATCTGGGTTTAAACGTATGTTTTCAAAACAGGCTCTGTTTGAACTTGTTTTGTCTATTGTCAAAATTGTTATTATATATGCCATATGTCAGTCTGTTATCAAGGATAATTTAACAGTACTGCTGACTGTATATGATTTAGAAATCGAAGATTCGCTTGGGATTTTGTTTGATTTGGTGATGGATCTTGGCATAAAGGTATCTCTTGTATATTTTATACTTGCCTTGGGAGATTTGGTATTCCAGAAATGGAAGCATAAGAATGATCTTAAGATGACAAAGCAGGAAATTAAAGAGGAATTTAAGAATCAGGAAGGAGATCCAAAGGTAAAATCACAGCAGAGACAGAGGATGCAACAAGCATCTAGAAGAAGAATGATGCAAAGTATTCCAGAGGCGGATGTAGTAATTACGAACCCGACTCATTTTGCTGTTGCATTAAAATACGATAACACAGTCAATCAGGCTCCAATTGTGGTTGCGAAGGGAGCGGATTATTTGGCTTTCAAAATAAAAGAAATAGCAAAAGAACATAATGTTGAAATAGTAGAAGACAAACCACTAGCAAGAATGTTATACAGTAATGTAGATGTGGGAAGAGAAATCCCAGCAGAGCTTTATCAATCTGTTGCAGAAGTATTAGCTTATGTATATGGTTTAAAGAATAAAGTGAGTTAGAATTAATTTTAAATAAAAACGAAAGGAGGTATCGGTTGTGAAGAAAAATGATATATTTTTGGGCGTGTATTTGCTCGCGGCAATTGTATTTCTGATTATACCAATACCTTCTACGTTATTGGATGTTTTGATATTATTTAATATATCGATGTCTCTTATAATTGTATTTAATTGTTTGTTTACAAGTGAAACGTTGAATATGTCAGGATTTCCGACCTTGTTGCTCTTTACAACGGTGTTTAGAATTTCTCTCAATGTATCCTCTACAAGGCTTATTCTGTCAACAGGTAATCCTGGACAGGTTGTTGAAGTATTTGGCTCATTCGTTGGTGGTGGTAATCTTATTATAGGTGCAATTGTATTTATTGTTTTGATAATTGTACAGATGATGGTAATCAATAAAGGTTCTGAAAGAGTATCAGAAGTAACTGCTAGATTTACTCTTGATGCTATGCCTGGTAAACAGATGGCTATAGATGCAGATTTAAGCTCTGGTGCAATTACGGACCAAGAGGCAATTTTAAGACGTCAAAAAATTCAAGAGGAGTCGGCCTTCTTTGGTGCCATGGACGGTGCTTCTAAGTACGTTAAAGGAGATGCTACAGCGGGTCTTATTATTACAGTTATTAATATAGTCGGTGGACTTATAATGGGCATGACTTCTATGGGAATGACAGCTGCAGAGGCTTTGCAGAAATTTACTATTCTTACTATAGGTGATGGTCTTGTTTCACAGATTCCATCTATGCTTATTTCTCTTTCTACAGGTATTCTTGTTACTAAAGCATCTAAGGAAGAGAATATTGGTGATATATTAATTGGACAGCTCTTTAGTATACCGAAGGTTCTTCTTATGGTAGGTATTACTATGATTGGCTTAGGGTTGATGACTCCACTTAGCCTTGGATTTTGCGGTGCATATGGAGTGCTTTTTATAGTGCTTTCATTTGCTATAAGAGGAAATCAGCAAGAGCAAGCTATTAAGGAAGAAGTTGAGGAGGAAGAAGTTCAGGCTGATGAAGTCAGACGACACGAGAATGTAAATTCACTTCTACATGTGGACCCTATTGAATTGGAGTTTGGATATGGTATAATACCTTTAGCAGATGTCAATCAGGGTGGAGATTTGTTGGATAGAGTAGTTATGATTAGAAGGCAGATTGCCTTGGAACTTGGTGCTGTTGTACCTATTATTCGACTTCGTGATAATATCCAGCTCAATCCTAATCAATATATTATTAAGATTAAAGGTATTCAGGTTAGCGAGGGTGAGATTTTATTTGACCACTATATGGCAATGAATCCTGGTTATGTTGAGGATGAGATTACTGGAATCCCAACCTTTGAACCAGCATTTCACTTAGAAGCTATGTGGATTACAGAATCACAGAGAGAAAGGGCGGAATCTCTTGGATATACAGTTGTAGATCCGCCATCAATAATTGCAACACATTTGACAGAGATTATCAAGAAACACTTAGATGAGCTCCTTAATAGACAAGATGTTCAAAATCTTATCGATAATATTAAGGAATCAAATAAAACCCTTGTTGATGAGTTGGTTCCAAAGTTGCTTGGCGTTGGAGATATCCAGAAAGTATTACAGAATCTTTTACGTGAAGGAATATCAATAAGAGATTTAATAACAATCTTTGAGACTTTAGCTGATTATGCTGCTACAAGTAGAGATACTGATATATTGACAGAGTATGTCAGACAAAGCCTAAAGAGGGCTATATCTAGCAAGTATTTTGGTGATGGAGATATGACTTCTGTCGTTACCCTTGATCCAAAGATTGAACAGATGATTATGAGCTCCATAAAGCAAACTGAACAAGGGGCATATATTTCTTTGGATCCTGCAGTAACTAAGAAGATTCTTAAGTCTACAGAGATAGAGATTCAGAAGTTAGAGAATAAAGGACAAGCTCCAATAATAATCACCTCACCAATTGTGAGAATGTATTTTAAGAAGTTAACAAATGATTACTTTAAAGATTTAATTGTAATCTCATATAATGAAATAGATTCAAATATTGAATTAAAATCTGTAGGAGTAGTGACAATCGATGATAATTAAAAAGTTTAATGCACAAACTGAAAAAGAAGCTATGCTTATGGCTAGAGAAGAACTTGGTCCAGATGCTATAGTTATGAATGTTAAGACCATTAAACCAAGGGGGATTTTTGCCCTTTTTAAGAAATCAAAGGTAGAACTTACTGCTGCTATTGATGACAATATCTCCGATAAAAAAGTTGATTTTGATAATTTTCCACCAAAAGAAACTGAGAAAAAATCATCTGATTTTGTGAAGGGGTTTGCTAAGTCTAATGATTATAGCGAAGAGGCGCAAAATGCAATAGAAGAAAAAATAAATAATATCGCCATGCTTTTAGAACAGCAGATGTCTATGAAAAAAGAGGAATCAACATCAAAGCCCAAGACAACTAGTGGAGAGGATAAAAAAGAAAATGTTGAAGATGTAGTTGTAGAGGCAGTGAACGATAACAAGGAAGTTAAAAGTAGTGATAACAAAGTAATTGAATTGATAAAATATCAGCTGATTGATAACGAGGTTATAGAAAAAAATGCTGATAGTATTATCCAAGAATTTGCTACAGAGTCCGGAGATGTACCAATTGATAATATATTATCAAAAGTATATCAAAAGATAGTTCTTAAGCTTGGTGAGATTAAAATTCTTGAAAGTGGTGAAAATAAGCCTAAGATTGTATTTTTTGTCGGTAATACGGGAGTGGGAAAAACAACGACTATGGCCAAGCTCGCGTCAAAAATTATGTTAGATGATAAGAAAAAGATTGCTATGGTATCTGTGGATACATATAGAATTGCAGCTATAGATCAGATAAAGACTTATGCTAATATACTATCAGTACCAATGGAGGTTGTATATACTCCCGAGGAGATGAAGAATACTGTAGAAAAGCATAAAAATTGCGACTTTATATTTGTAGATACTGCGGGACGATCACACAGAAATGATGAACAAAAAAAGGACTTGCAGGAAATTATAGATTCGGTAAGTGATTATGACAAGGAAGTGTATCTTGTTGTAAGTGCCACTGTCAAATATAATGATTTAAAGAGTATTTCCAAAACCTATGAAAACATGTTCCCGTACAAGCTTATTTTTACAAAGCTTGATGAAACAAGGGGTTGGGGAAATATACTTAATTTGAAACTTGAGACTGGAAAGGATTTATCCTACGTAACATGGGGGCAGAATGTGCCTGATGATTTAGGACCAGTAAATCCACAGGTTATTGCTAAAAAGTTGTTGGGAGGTGCTGACTAATGGATCAAGCTACTATTTTAAGGCAAAAGGTCCAAGAGTCAAGTGAGTCTAGCAATGCAAGAGTAATTGC
Organism: Lachnospiraceae bacterium; assembly: GCA_015057445.1. Taxonomy (GTDB): domain Bacteria; phylum Bacillota; class Clostridia; order Lachnospirales; family Lachnospiraceae; genus Coprococcus_C. Next base: position 63,336 of record SVEI01000008.1, read on the forward strand.
TGTAACCAGTGGCAAAGGTGGTGTCGGTAAAACTAGCTTATCAGTTAATTTGGCTGTTGAAATGGCTAAAACTGGGAAGAAAGTGGTTATATTTGATGCCGATTTCGGTTTGGCCAACGTAGAAGTTATGTTAGGTATAAGACCGACTTATAATCTTTTGGATCTAATTCATAATAATAAGACAATGCCAGAAATAATAACACAAGGACCTATGGGTATAGGATTTGTGTCAGGGGGATCTGGTGTGTCAGAACTTGCTTCTCTAGATAAGAATAGTATAAAACTATTAATCTCAGAGATGATAAAATTAGATAAAATGTTTGATATTGTAATAATAGATACTGGGGCAGGAATAACAGATTCGGTTATGGAATTTGTTATGGTTAGTCCAGAGGTACTTCTTGTGGTTACTCCTGAGCCTACATCTATTACGGATGCATATTCCCTTCTCAAGGTTTTGAGAAGAAAAAATGATTTCAACCCACTGTATAAGACTATTAATGTTATATCTAATAGGGTTACCAGCGATGACGAGGGTAATGAGATATTTGCTAAGATGAATACGGTGTCCTCAAAGTTTTTGAATACTAAGTTGGAGTATTTGGGATCAATTCCGCAAGATAGAAATGCATCGCTGGCGATTATTGAACAAAAACCAGTGGTGAACGCATATCCAAATTCACCAGCATCAAAAGCGATTAATGAACTAGCGAGAAAGCTTGTTAATAACGAGCAGGAGGAATATAAGAAGAAAGATGGTATAGCGAAGGTGTTTTTAGATTTTATAAAATTCAAAAGACGCTCTAGATGATGAAAAGGGGTATATATGGGAATTTCAGTAGGAAACAAAATTGAATTGGTTATGTTAGACGACATAATAAGGAATGAAAAGAACAAAAAAGTTTATGTTAGCAAAATATTTGATATATTGCAAGGAAATAAACTTCAGATTGCTATGCCAATTTATGAGGGGAAAATTGTGCCACTTAGTGTAAGTGACAAATATTCTGCATGCTTTTATACTGACAAAGGGTTAATGCAGTGTAATGTTATTGTTACTGCAAGATATAAGGAAGGGCATATGTTCTTTTTGGAAGTTCTTATATTAGGACAATTAGAGAAAGTTCAGAGAAGACAGTTTTACAGATATATATGTAAGCTTGGAGCAAAAGTAAGAGTTGTTTCTGATGAAGAGTATGAGACAGGTGTGCCTGATGTTGAGGTGATTTCAGAAGATGATTTGGAATGGAATGATGCTAAAATTTTAGATATTAGTGGTGGTGGCGCTAAGATTTATCAGAGACAATTTTTGGATAAGAATGAAATCGTAAAGTTAAAATTTATTCTTGCAGTAGATGATTTTACGTTCAGATTTAGTCTTTTTGCTAGGGTTTTAAGCAGTGTTCATGTTCAGAATCACTCTGAAATAGTAGAACAGAGACTTGAATTTATGAAGATTACAAAGGAAGAACGAGATAACATTATTAAATATATTTTTGAAAGCGAAAGACGAAATAGAGCAAAAGAAATGGGAATGATATAATGAAAAAAGTTCTAGTTATAGATGACTCTGCACTTATGAGAAGGGTTATGTCTGATATAATTGGTAATACAAATGAATATATTGTTGCCTACACTGCCGCAAATGGTGTAGATGCTCTTCGGATAATAGAAGAAAAGAGGGATATTGTAGCAATATTTTGTGATATAAATATGCCTAAGATGAATGGCCTTGAGTTGCTAAAGATAATAAAAGAAAGAGGTATAGAAACCCCATTTATTATATTTAGTGCTCAGGATGACGCTAAAGATACATTTACAGCCCTTGAACTTGGAGCAATGGAATTTATTAAGAAACCAACGAGGATATTTGTAGATGTAGAATTTAGAGATAAGGTTAATAAGGCATTGTTTATAGCAAGCTCTATTAATGACAAGGATGGAGTTATTGATGCTACATATAAATCTCATAAAACTAGACATGGAGCCGGTATCATATATCAATCCAAAGAAACCGGTACCAGGATTCCGGAATCAAAATCTACTTCAAGTATTTCAACTAGTGTTATTGATAATTCCAATGTTAAGTCCAGAAAATTAGTAGCATTAGTTTGTTCTACAGGCGGACCAAAAGCTTTGCAGGCAGTTATACCCAAATTGCCTAAAAATTTAGCCGCACCTATGTTGGTTGTTCAACATATGCCAGCAGGATTTACAGATACTATGGCTCATAGGTTAGATGAACTTAGCGATATATGTGTAAAAGAAGCTGCAGAGGGTGATGTTTTAAAAAACGGTGTTGTGTATATTGCAAAGGGTGGAACACATCTTGCTGTTAAAGAAGAACGTGGTAAAGTGTCAATTGTATTTGATGATACACCACCAATTGGGGGATTAAAGCCCTGTGGTAACATAATGTATGGTAGCATATGCAATCTATTCTGTTATGATGAGATTGTATGTGTGGTGCTAACAGGTATGGGAGCAGACGGTACAAAGGGCATAACTGAGCTTTCAGGACATAAGAAGTTACATGTTATTGCACAGGATGAAAAGTCTAGTACGGTTTACGGTATGCCTAAAGCAATATATGAGTCTGGGTTAACAGACGTTGTATGTGATCTTAATAAAGTTGCAGAAGAAATAGTTAAGAAAGTAGGGGTGCTATAATGGATTTAAGTCAATATCTTGAGATTTTTATTGATGAAACAAAGGAACATTTACAGAACTTAAATGATCAGGTTCTTATATTAGAAGCAGAACCTGAGAATATAGATACTGTAAATGAAATTTTCCGTGCCGCTCATTCCCTAAAGGGTATGGCAGGTACAATGGGCTTTAAGAGAATGCAGAGACTTACTCACGATATGGAGAATGTATTCTCAGAGGTTCGTAATGGGAAGCTTAATGTTAATGCGGATATGGTAGATATAGTATTTAAATGTCTTGATGCTATTGAAGGATATTTAGCTAATATTGTTGAGTCATCAGACGAGGGAACTGAAGATAATGAGGAATTAATAGGACTTCTTAATGCAGCCTTAGAGGGGAAATGTGATACAGGAGAACCTGAAGAAGCTACATCTGCTCCGAAGGTTGAAACTGCCCCTGCTGGAAGTGAAGATAGAAAGAAGTATTTACAGATACCAATAGCTGATTTTGAAAAGAATGCCATGAACGAGGCAAAGGCTAATGGTATGAATGTATATGCTACAACAGTTTATATTCAGGAAAGTTGTCTGCTTAAGGCAGCAAGAGCATTTCTTGTATTTAAAGGTCTTGAGGGTAAGGGAGAAATAATCAAATCTGTTCCTAGTGTTCAGGATATAGAAGATGAGAGATTTGATTTTGACTTCTCTATGTTTATCTTGTCTGAAAAACCTATAGAGGAAATTAAGAAAATTATTGAAAATGTATCTGAGATAGAAGAGGCAGTAATAGAACATTTTGAGATTCCTGATCAGGTTCAGGAAACAGTTGCAATGACTGATACAGAAAAGAAGACTGAAGAGAAGCCTGTTGCTGAGAAAAAGGAAGAAAAGAAAACCACATCATCAAATAGTACTAAATCATCAAAACCAGTTGTAAATCGTTCAGTAAGAGTTGATATAGAGAAGCTTGATGATCTTATGAATCTTGTATCAGAGCTTATTATTGCAAAGAATGGATTAGTTTCTGTGACTGGTGATGCCAGAGTTCAGGTTCAGACTTTTAATGAGCAGATTGAGTATCTTGAAAGAGTTACAACAAATTTACATGAGTCTGTTATGAAAGTTCGAATGGTACCAATTGAAAGTGTTGTTAATAGATTTCCTAGAATGATTCGTGACCTTTCTAAGAAGCTAAATAAAGAAATGGAACTTATTATGACTGGTGAAGATACAGAGCTTGATAGAACTGTTATCGATGAAATAGGTGATCCACTTATGCATATGCTTAGAAATGCAGCTGATCATGGTTTGGAGTCAACTATTGATAGATTGAAGATTGGTAAACCAAAGGTTGGTACTATCAGACTTGATGCATACCAGGATGGTAATAATGTTACTATTGAAGTTTCCGATGATGGTGCTGGTGTTGATGTTGAGAAAATTAAGCGTAAGGCCATAGAGAAGGGTACAATTACTGAAGAACAGGCAGAGTTTATGTCAGATAAGGAAGCGGTTGATTTGTTGTTTGCTCCAGCGTTCTCTACTGCAGAGAAAATTTCAGATGTATCTGGTCGAGGAGTTGGTCTTGACGTTGTTAAGAATAAGATAGAAGGTCTTGGCGGTGATGTTGAAGTTGTTACAAAGCTTGGCGAGGGTACAAAGTTCATCGTAAGACTTCCACTTACACTTGCGATTATACAGGCTCTCATGGTTAATATTTCAGATGAGATGTATGCACTTCCGCTTAATTCTGTAGTAACTATAGAAGAGATAGTTCCAGAAGATATTAAGTACGTACAGACAAAAGAGGTAATTAATCTTAGAGGTACGGTTATTCCACTTGTAAGACTTAATGAGGTTCTTGATATTGAACCTATGGAAAAAGACGAGAATGATGACGAGGGTCTAATCGTTGTTATAGTTAAGAAGGGTGATAGACAAGCAGGTCTTGTTATCGATAAGCTCTTAGGTCAGCAAGAAATCGTAATTAAGCCTTTAGGTAAGTATATTAGAGTTCCAAAGCTTATAAGTGGTGCTACTATTCTTGGTAATGGTGAGGTTGCACTTATAATTGACTCTAACACTTTAGTATAATGGAGGTGTAATAATGGATAATAATGCAGCAAATAACGATACAAAACAGTACATAATGGTTAAGTTTGATAATGAGCAGTATGGTATTGATATTGCATATATAGATAACATTGTTAGACTTCAGCCTATAACAAGAGTTCCACATACACAAGAATATTTCCTTGGAATTATTAATCTAAGAGGTGAAATAATTCCTGTTATGAGTATGAGAAGAAAATTTGATCTTCCAGACAAGGAGAATACTAATACATCTAGAATTCTTATAATTAAGTATGAGGGTAACGCGAAGATAGGTATGCTTGTTGATGAAGTAAAAGAAGTTGTTACTCTTTCAGAAAATGATGTTGAAAAGATATCAAGTGATTCTCCTGATTCTAATAGAGGTTATCTTGCGGGAGTTGGAAAATACAATGATACTTTAATTACTCTTCTCAATATAGGTGTGATAATTAACGATATTGATAACGATTTTTAGGAGATAACTTATGAGTGAAAGATTATCAGAACAAGCATTTAATGCCTTAACAGAATTAGGTAATATTGGAGCCGGCAATGCTACAACATCTTTGTCAGTAATGCTGAACTCTAAGTTAACTATGTCCCCACCTAAAGTAGATATATATGATTTTAATGCTTTGGAAAACATTCTTGGTGGACCTGATGCCACAGTAATGGGAGTTTTGAGCACAATTGGTGGAGATATGAATGCCATGATTTTATTTGTTGTGGGCATGGAGGATGCTGAGAATCTTGTCAAAGCACTTATGGGTGACGGAATAGAGTGGCATTCTGAAATGGGAATTTCCGCCATTGGAGAGATTGCAAATATAATAATTGGTTCATATGTTGCATCTTTAGAAACTCTTACTGGCATGAAAATGAGATACTCCCAACCAGAATCTTGTATAGATATGGCAGGTGCAATACTTAGCGTTCCGTGTATTGAGTTTGGAAAAATAAGTGACAAAGCACTACTTATTAATTCACAGTTTAAGGCAGGCGAAAAGGAAGTTGATGGATATATTATGATGATGTCCGAAGTACATTCTTTTGATGCTTTACTAAATAGATTGGGAATTGGAGGCATAGATGGGTAATGTGATCAAGGTCGGAATAGCGGACATGAATGTTTGCAAATCTCCTGATAAGATTACTACCATTGGACTTGGTTCCTGTATAGGTGCTGTGCTATACGATAGTAGTACTAAAACAGCCGGTTTGGTTCATGTTATGTTACCTGACAGTACGAAAATAAAAAATAATCAAAATAAAATGAAATTTGCTGATACAGGTATCGATGCACTTATTGAAAAACTTGAGAGTATGGGAGTGAATCGTCGAAACTTGAAGGCGAAAATAGCTGGCGGTGCTAAGATGTTCTCTTTTAACTCAGGCTCGTCAGATATAGGAAATATTGGCAACAAAAATATTGAGGCGGTTAAAACAAGATTAAAAGGTCACAATATAAAAATTGTCAGCGAAGACGTTGGGTTGGATTATGGAAGAACCATAGTTTTTGATCCAGAGACTAGTGAGCTTTCTGTTATAAAAGCAGGAAAACAGGTAAATATAATATAATCTTGAGGTAAGTTAAGTTGGATTTAAAGAATAAATATAAGTATGCTAGAGCATTTGTTGTTCTTGTAGCAGCTTTGATTACATTAATACTTAATATCAAGTTTAAAAGAGAAATTATACATTCTCTTATTATAATGCTCATTGTCATTATTGTATTTTATATTATTTCAACAATAGCCATAAAATTAATCGATAAGATTAGAACTATGGATACTAAGGTTGAACAAGTTGATGAAGAAAATGATGACGAGAATCAAGATGAGAATCAAGAGAATAATAACTAGATTTAAATAGGCGAGAAGGTCATAAACGTACAAATAAGGGGTGGACGTGTAGATGGCAGTAATTGATAACAAAGAAAGACTTTGGATTGAATATACACATGCAAAGTCTAGTGTAATACGTGAGCAAATTATAATTGAATATGTTCCGTTGGTTAAGGTGGTTGCTGGAAGATTAGCTATCTATCTTGGCTCTAATGTTGAGTATGAGGATTTGGTTAGTTATGGTATCTTTGGTCTCATAGATGCTATTGATAAATTTGATTACGGTAAAGGCATAAAATTTGAAACTTATGCAAGTCTAAGAATCAGAGGTGCAATATTAGATCAAATTAGAAAGATGGATTGGATTCCGCGTTCTGTAAGACAGAAACAAAAGTCAATAGATGCGGCAATCAAGAAATTAGAGACAGAAATAGGACCAAATTATACTGATGAAGATATGGCGAGAGAGTTAGGCATATCTGAAGATGAATATCAGACTTGGTTAGGCCAAACCAATGTGTCGAATATATCCTCTTTGGAGGACTTTGTAGAACAAGGCAACGAGGTTAAATCTAGCTCGTCTTTAGGCTATATGAGAGTTGAACCAGAGGCTGTTGTGGAAGAAAAAGAGTTAAAAGAAGCTTTGATGACAGCTTTAGAAAGTCTTACAGATAAGGAAAAAACAGTTGTTTTACTATATTATTACGAGGAATTAACCTTGAAGGAGATAAGTAATGTTATGGATGTTTCAGAATCTAGAGTTTCTCAGTTGCATTCAAAGGCATTGAAGAAAATGCGAGGTTATTTGGGAGAAGACTTCGCTATGTTGATGGGGTAAATTTATGAAATATAAGAATTCTTTTTTTAAATTCGAAATTAAAGATGATGGTACTTATATAGATATCTTTCCACCAATGAATGATGGTAAAAGTCTAGAACTAAAGGAAATAACAGATTTTCTCGATGGAAAAGGTTTTGCCCATTACAATGCATTGGTGATTAAGAAAGCTTTAGAATCTTTATCAGAGAAGCCGCTAAGAGTAAAAATAAGCGATAAGAAGATAGAAAAATTTGATGAATCAGCTAAGATAATTGTTTCAGAAGATAAAATGGTTGCTTATGCTAGATTTTATCCACCTTCTACAGGTGGTAATCTTATGACTAAGAAAGAGATTATTGCTGAGCTTGAGAGAGAAAATATATGTTATGGAATAGTTAATAAGGTTATAGATGTATTCATGATGGCAAGACAGTATTGTCTAAATATTCCTATTGTTAAAGGAGACAAGCCAGTTCATGGTACAGATACAAAGATTGAATATAAGTTCAATACAAAACCATTGTCAAAGCCTAAGATGTTAGAGGATGGAAGTGTTGATTTTCATGAACTAAATCTTTTTACTGGAGTCAATGAGGGTGATGTGTTGGCGGTACTTACCCCACATGATTTAGGTACCCCGGGAAAAGACATTTTTGGTGAGGTGGTTGTACAAAATAAACCAAAGATTAAGGTTTTAAAGTATGGTAGAAATATTAGTATATCCGAGGATAAAACAGTAATTACCAGTATGGTTAATGGTAATGTTACATTATCGGATGATACTGTATTTGTATCAGATACGTACACTGTGGCTGCAGATGTTGATGCGTCTACAGGAGATATAGAATATGATGGAAATGTTATGATACCAGGAACTGTACGAACTGGATTTACTGTAAAAGCAAAAGGTGATATACAGGTTAATGGTGTTGTAGAAGGCGCAACTCTTATTGCAGGTGGAAATATTGTAATAAAAAGAGGTGTGCAGGGCATGTCCAAAGGTCGTCTGGTGTCTGGCGGAGATATATGTGCACAGTTTTTTGAGAGTGCAAATGTTGAGGCTAAAGGAGATGTTTTGGCAGGGTCTATACTCCATAGTAATATCTCATCAGGCGGACGTGTAATTGTAAGTGGAAGAAAAGGATTTATTGTTGGCGGAGAGATAATTTGTGAATCATATGTAGAAGTTAATAGTATTGGCAATCGTATGGAAACACAAACTATGGTAAAGGTGGGCGTAAAACCTGAACTTTATGAGGAAATGAAAGGCCTGGTTACTTTTGTTACTGATATCAATAATCAGATAGAGGAAACGTCATCCTATCTTAATGTTTATAGAGAAAAAGTAAAAAATGGAGTTAAGTTAACTCCTGAAAATATGAAACTGATTAAGCAATATAATGCAAAATTAGATGAGCTTAATGCAGAACGGGGCGATAAGAATGAGAGACTTCTTGAGATTCGTCAAGAACTAGATAAGGGTAAAAAGGGAAGTGTTAAAGTTCTTGGTAATACCTATCGAGGAGTTACGTTGTTCATAGCAAGCTGTGTGTATATTGTAAAAGACAAAGAATCACATGGTTGGTATAGAATAGTAGATGGAGAAGTGAAACCGACAGTATTTTAGCTGTTTTATGTGGAAGAAGGGGTTGATTATATGATTCCACCAATTATAGCAATGCAGGGTTCTACACCTGTGGCTAGTATTCAACAGAATAAAGATGGACAAAATATTTTACAAAGCCAAAATGCTTTGCATCAAGTTAAAGAGGAAACTCGACAAGTTAAAGAAACGGTGGTTCAAAAAGAGGAAGCTGTTTTCTACCAGCAACGTCATGATGCAAAGGAAGAAGGTAAGAATAAATATGAGAATATTTATTCAAAGAAAAAAAAGCAAGCTAAGTCAGAGGATAAACCTATTAATACACCTGGAATTAGCCGTGTGAATTTTGATATAAAAATATAAATAGAAAATAGGAGAAAGTTATGTCACCAGCAGTTATTATACTAATTATAATAGGAATAATATTCATATTTGTAAGCTATTATTTCGCTGAAAAGTTTGAAAAGGAGGATGTTAAGGAAGAAGTTATAGATATTCCTACAGAGCTAACTGACGAACAAAAAGCACAGATAGATAAGCTTATTAAAGATTATATGGATGATCAGATTAATGTTCAACTTGATGATATTGAAGCTAAGTTTGCTGAGATTGTAAATCAGAAGACCTTAGCTTTAGGTGATTATGCAGTCACTGTTAATGAAGAAATTGAAAAGAATCATAATGAAGTTACATTCCTTTATAGTATGCTTTGCGACAAGCAGAAGGAACTGATGACCACAGTAGAAATGATTGATTCTTACAAAAAAGATATTGAAGTAATTATTGCTAACAAACAGGAAATTGTCCAAACAAAGCAAGATGTTGAAGAAGAACAGTTAAAAGAAGCTATTTCTGAAATAGATCAAGAAATACTTGAGGAGACATCAGAAGAAGCTTCTGTTGATGGAAGTAAAGATATTATTTTAGAGATGCACAAATCAGGTTTAAGTATTCTTGAAATTGCAAAGCACCTTGGACTTGGTGTTGGTGAAGTAAAACTTGTAGTAGACTTATATCGAGGAGATGCAAAATAATGAAATTAAAATATTTTTTACGCGGCGTAGGCGTAGGTATAATATTTGGAGCTTTGATAATGTTGGTTGCCTATTTAACATCAGGAGCAGGAAAACTTTCTGATAAGGAAATTATCGAAAGAGCCGAAAATTTAGGTATGGTTAAAGAGGAGAATTTGGTGGTTATCGGCGATGGAAGTGAAGATAAATCAACAGAGCAATCTGATTTAACTACAGAAGATGCGGTAGAAGCAACAACAGAACAAGCAACAACAGAACAGGCGAAAGTTGATACAACTGAAGAAGGAACAACACAGGAGATAATTCAGGGGTCAGATGTTTCTATAGAAGAGGTAGTGGATGAGTCTATTAATCCAACAACTGAAGATAGTACAACACAAAGTGCAGATTCCACATATGTAACAGCTAAAATTTCAGTTACTAGCGGAATGACTTCTACGGAGATTGCAATGCTTTTGCAGGATGCTGGAATTATTGATGATTATCTGGATTTTGATGAGTTCCTTAATGTAAATGGTTATTCAACACAGCTAAAGATTAATGATTACGAATTTAATAGTAATATGACTTACGAGGAGCTAGCTAAAGAGCTTATAAAAGAAGATAAGGTACAATAATTGGTATAAATGTTTTTAAATTTGCAATAAAATATCACAAAACATACTAAAATAAAGAAAAAGTGCTTGCGAGCGCTTTTTTTTTATGCTATAATCGACTTCGTGTGAAAAAACATGTGGAAGAATCAGTAGATTGGTGCCATAAACGCGATGGTTTCTACTCGTTCTTGGTAAATATGTATGCTAAGAATTGAATTCCACAGAAGTTAAAACCAGGAGGTATATTATGAGCGTTATTTCAATGAAGCAGTTACTCGAGGCAGGTGTTCACT
>SVEI01000064.1 GCA_015057445.1 Lachnospiraceae bacterium
ATGGAGTTCCTTATGGGTAGAGCACTTGGCAATAACTTGATTAACTTAACAAGCTATGAGCAGATTAAGGAAGCTCTTGATGAGATGGGCTTTGACCTTAACTTCATCGAGGACCAGGAGCCAGACGCTGCACTTGGTAACGGTGGTCTTGGTAGACTTGCTGCTTGTTTCCTTGATTCACTTGCTACACTTGGTTACCCAGCTTATGGTTGTGGAATCAGATACCGTTACGGTATGTTCAAGCAGGCAATCGAGGATGGATATCAGATTGAGAAGCCAGATAACTGGTTAAAGGATGGTAACCCATTTGAGGTTAGACGTCCAGAGTATGCTGTAGAGGTTAAGTTTGGTGGATACGTACGTACAGAGTGCAGAGATGGTAAGAACTATTTCGTACACGAGGACTATCAGTCAATCCGTGCGGTACCATACGACCTTCCAGTAATCGGATATGGCAATAATGTTGTAAATACACTTAGAATTTGGGATGCTGAGGCTATTCAGGAGTTCAACCTTAATTCATTTGATAAGGGTGACTACCAGAAGGCTGTTGAGCAGCAGAACCTTGCTAGAAACCTTGTGGAGGTTCTTTATCCAAATGATAATCACTACTCAGGTAAGGAGCTTAGACTTAAGCAGCAGTATTTCTTCGTATCAGCTTCTATCCAGAGAGCAATTTTGAAGTTTAAGGAGACTAATTCAGATATTAGAGACCTTCCTAACAAGGTTACATTCCAGCTTAACGATACTCACCCAACTGTAACAGTTGCTGAGCTTATGAGAATCCTTGTTGATGAAGAGTGTTTAGAGTGGGATGAGGCATGGGATATCACTTGCAGAACCTGTGCATACACTAACCACACTATCATGGCTGAGGCACTTGAGAAGTGGCCTATCGACCTCTTCCAGAGACTTCTTCCAAGAATTTATCAGATCGTTGACGAGATTAATAGAAGATATGTTAAGCTTATCGAGGATACTTATCCAGGAGATCAGGATAAGGTTAGAAATATGGCTATCCTTTACGATGGTCAGGTTAAGATGGCTCACCTTGCAATCGCAGGTAGCTACTCTGTAAATGGTGTTGCTCAGCTTCACACAGAGATTCTTAAGAAGAGAGAGCTTAAGGATTTCTATCAGATGAGACCAGACCAGTTTAATAATAAGACAAATGGTATTACTCAGAGAAGATTCCTTCTCCATGGTAACCCACTTCTCGCTGCTTGGGTAACTAAGAAGATTGGCGATGGTTGGATTACTGACCTTTCTCAGATGGCTAAGCTTAAGAAGCACGTTACTGAGAAGAAGGCACAGAAGGAGTTTATGGATATTAAGTATAAGAACAAGGTTCGTCTTGCTGAGTACATTAAGGAGCACAATGGTATCGAGGTTGACCCTAACTCAATCTTCGACGTACAGGTTAAGAGACTCCACGAGTACAAGAGACAGCAACTTAACATCCTTCACATTATGCACCTTTACAATGAGTTAAAGGCTAATCCAGATATGGATTTCACTCCAACTACATTTATCTTTGGTGCTAAGGCTGCTGCTGGTTACAAGACTGCTAAGCTTACTATCAAGCTTATCAATGCTGTAGCTGATGTAGTTAACAACGATGCTTCAATCAAGGGTAAGATTAAGGTTGTATTCATCGAGAACTATAGAGTTTCAAATGCAGAGATTATATTTGCCGCTGCTGACGTTTCAGAGCAGATTTCTACAGCTTCAAGAGAGGCTTCAGGTACTGGTAACATGAAGTTCATGTTAAATGGTGCTCCTACTCTCGGTACTATGGATGGTGCTAACGTTGAGATCGTTGAGGAGGTTGGTGTTGATAACGCATTTATCTTCGGTCTTTCAGCAGAAGAGGTTATGAAGTATGAGCGTGAGGGTGGTTACTACCCTATGGACGTTTATAACTCAAATCCAAAGGTTAAGAAGGTACTTGATCAGTTAGTTGATGGTACTTACTCAGAGGATAAGGAGTTATTTAGACCTCTTTACGATACACTTGTTAAGCAGGATGTTTACTTCACTCTTAAGGATTTCGATTCTTACGCAGATGCTCAGAAGAGAGTAAATGAGGCTTACAAGGATAAGACTGCATGGGCTCAGATGGCTATGCTTAACACAGCTTGCGCTGGTAAGTTCTCATCTGACAGAACTATCGAGCAGTATGCTCAGGAAATCTGGAAGCTTGAGAAGGTAGAGGTTAAGCTCTAAGTTAAACCCAACAGAATATAGTGATGGTTGTATCCCCGGTACATAGGAATATGTGCCGGGGGTTCGTTTATGTTTACGAGTATGAAGGGTGCGTTGTTACTTTCTTGGCGGGTCTGTCTAGGGTAAGATTTCGCCGACACTATGACGGTCGGCTCCATCTTACCCTGCCGCGCCCCGTTCAAGGTTATTTCGCAATACCCTTCATACTCTGTTTATCTAAAGTATGTGGCACATATTCCTATGCACCGGGTCAACCATCACTATCACCTTCGGTGATGGGGCTTTGTTAGCTTTTTGAGTTGTTTTTTAGGGATGGGAGATTTATAATTAATAGTACAAATTCGAATTTGGTGAGGAGGAGTTATGAATTACCAAGTTAAGTTGAATGAATACCTTCAAGCAATCGTTGGAAAGCAATTAGATGCGCTAAATCTAGCATGCGAAATGATGATGTTTAGTTTTGAAACATACGAACTTCACGTCCAATGCCTTACTCGCATTATTTGTGAGGATGATATTCTGGTAACGACTTTGGATTACCAAAGCTGGGATGGCGAAGTAGGGGAAAACAACGATGAATGGTATTTTATTGAGCAAAACAGAGCGAGAATAGTAGGCGGTAAAGTAACATCTGTAACTATCAACTCTTTGCATGATGTTGTAATCAATTTAGATAATGGAATAAGGATTGAATTGTTTGTCAAAAACGGCTATAACCATTTTGACGACGAACATGAACAGTGGGTGTTTTTTAAACACCAAGACCATTATCATCCATTTATTACGGTGTATAGCAAAACAGTCGATATAGCAATCGAATGGTAACAATTTTCTATTGAACAAGAATCTGAGCAAATCAAATAGATAGCTTTTACTTTTACAACCTGTTACACAATTTGCTTTTACATATCCATCCCAAATATATTGTTACTTCGATGATTTAATGATATTATAGTTACATACCACTGCCAACATTTTATATGGAGGACATCCCATGAAACAAATATTAATTATTCCAGATATTAATAATATAGAAGAAACTCTAAAGCTTTCTAAGGAGTATAACCTGGGTTTTGAGTACAATGATTTCTTTGTTCCAGATGTGTTAGATGATTCGGATAGGCTAGTTGCTTTATGTAAAAGCTATAAGCAGCATAGCTTGCCAGAGTACACTACTCTTCACGGTGCTTTTTTTGATGTAATTCCATTTAGCTTGGATAAGAGAATTAAGGAGATTTCTCTTCAGCGTATCTACCAGAGTGTTGATGTGGCAAGAATGATAGGAGCGAAAGCGGTGGTGTTTCATACCAACTATAATCCGTTTTTGAATTCCAAGGATTATGTGGAAGGTTTCATTAAGCAAAATATTCGTATATGGGATGATATTCTTAAGGCAAACCCAGACATAAATATATATCTGGAAAATATGTTTGATACCACTCCTGATATTATGGAGGAGATGGCACAAGGTCTTTCTGTAAATAATAATTTTGGCATATGTCTTGATTATGCACACGCGGCTTTGTCTAAGGTTGCACCTGAGAAATGGGCTAGAGTTCTTGGCAAGTACATTAAGCATGTTCATATCAACGACAATGATTTGGTTAGTGATTTGCATCTTGCCTGGGGCGATGGGCGAATTGACAGACAGACATTTTATGAGGCATACAATACATACATGGATGGGGCATCTGTGTTGATTGAGACCTCTAGTTATGAAAACAAGGTTAAATCCCTAGAAGTGTTAAAAAAGGAAGGATTTATAGGATAGGCATCCTTAATAAAGATACAGAGAATATCTACAAAATAGATATAGAATATAATATGCACCTGCACAAGTCATACAGGCTTTTGTGGGTGCATATTATATATGTAGATATAAACTTTGGAGGGAAGCTAAAAGTGGGAGAAAAACTTACAATAGGTTTGGCGGGAGCTATATTAATTATTATGCTTCCCTGTTTATTGACATTGGCCCTAAATGGCAGATACAGAGGCGTTACTGTGGATATGATTAACTCTGGCAAGGATGTTCTTATTTCGTCTGGTGGAGAGAATTCTCTTATGGATGTGGAGGAATATATAGTGGGAGTATTGCCGGGAGTGGTGGATTATGGGGTGTCAGACCAATATATTCAGGCCCAGGCTGTAGCGGTAAGAACAAAGATATATTTTACAATGGGAGAGGAAAGCGTCATAAATGAAGATAGTCTTAATTTGGAATACTTTGATGATGATGAATATATAAACAAATACGGGATGGAAAATTATCAAGCTGTCAAAAATAAATTTGAAGAAGCAGTAATTACAACAGCTGGTCAAGTGATTAGCAATTAATATATTTGGAAGAAAAAAATGTATAAAAAATTCATATATGTTCATACTACAACTAAAGTATTAAATTGTAGGAGGCATATATGAATAGAATTAAAGACTTTTTCAAATCAAAGGCATTTTATATTGCATTTGGAACAGGAATCCTTGCATTTTCAGGATTACTACTTGTGTACAATTATTCAGACAATAGACAGGGATTAAAGCAGGAGCAGGTTATAGACCTTAATCAGCCAGCTCAGGTAACAGAGGAGGAGTTTACACCTGCAGAATCACACGGTGTGTTGACAGGAGACGAGATTGATGCAAATGGAGTAAATGGTACCTATGTAGATGAAGTGAAAGAAGGAAATCAAGAGGCTGACAAGCCACCGGTTGCAACAGTGACAGACGCTGATGACTCTGAGGAAGAAGTGGAAGAGGAGGTTGTATCTGTTTCATCAGATTATGCTGAAAACACAAGTGACCCTGCTTCTGAATATAGCTATAATGGAGAGCAAAGCCTTGCTTGGCCTTTAAATGGAGATGTTATTCTTCCTTATAGTATGGATACAACAGTATATTATGCTACATTAGAGGCTTACAAATGTAACCCGGGAATGCTTATTGCAGGAAATGAAGGCACAAATGTTGTGTCAGCCTTCGATGGAGTAGTAGAGTCTGTTGTAGAAGACAAGGAGCACGGTACAATTGTTAAAGTCAATATGGGAAATGGATATATTTGTAGCTACGGACAGCTTATGAATCTATGCGTTGTAGAAGGAGACCACGTTGTTCTTGGTCAGACCTTAGGAGAATTAGCTCCAGTAACTAGCTATTATACTGAGGAAGGAACACATTTATATTTTGAAATGACTAAGGATGGACAGCCAGTTAATCCAATTATTTATATACAGTAACTATTTAGGGAAATAAATAGAAATGACTACATCTGTCAGATAAAAATCTGATGATGTAGTCATTTTTGTTTTAGGATATGCAGTCGTCACAAAGTCCTGAGAACAATATTGTGACTTCATCAATTTTGAAATTAGACGCTTCTTCTGCTCTTTGTGTCAGCTCTGCAAATGGTTCCATATCTATATCCTTAACTGCGTGACAGTTTTTACAACAGAAATGATAATGTGGCTCAACACAAGCGTCAAAGTGGTCAGTTTTTCCATTAGTAGTTAATCTAAGTATAGTTCCTGCAGTGGCAAGCTGATTAAGATTACGATACACAGTTGCAAGGCTTATGTTAGGAATATCCTCCCTAATATGTTGAAATACCACATCTGCAGTAGGATGATCCTTGCGTGTTTTTAAGAATCTTAAAATAGCTTCTCTTTGACTACTATATTTTATAGGAGTACCCATAAATTCACCTCCCTAATAACGATAATGGTTACTATTATTAGTCTATATTATTTGTGAATATATGTCAATAAAAATGTATACAAAATTATGGAAGCAAAAATATTAAATTTTACATAAATTAAGTATAATTATTAAAGGATTTGAATTGACATAATATGACAAAATGTTATATTCTATTAATGTAAAGGCTTACTTAATTGTTTTATCAGAGAACTTAAGGGGACAATGTATGAGATTTGTTGATATTAAGGAAGAACTGAATAAGGAAACAGGATTAAGGGTGATTGATTCAATCCTTAATGTGGGGCTTTTGGCATCAATTATTATTGATAAGGATACTCATCAGATTTTATATCAGAATAAGAAATCAGTAGAGTATTTTGGAGATATAGTTGGTAAGCTTTGCTATGAGGTTTTATGTACAAGAGAGACACCTTGTGCCAATTGTGTATTGCCAAACATGACTGGTAATGTGTCTATATATGATTGCTATATGGAACGCATAAACAAGAGAGTTCGTTGGATGTTTTCAGATATATCATGGTTTGATGGAAAGAATGCAGTGTTTGCCAAGCTGGTAGAACTAGGTGAGGAGGACATTACCTCCAATGCCAAGTGGAAGTATTTGCAGGATATGGACCAGGAGAGACAGGAAACAGACGGATTGACTCACATTCCTAATAACAAGAAGTTCTACAAAAATGTAGAGGATATACTTAAGAATGCTACTAATGAAGAGTACGCAGTAGTATTATTTGATATAGATAGATTTAAGAGTATTAATGATATATATGGCATGACTAAGGGCGATGAAGTTTTAGTTCACATTGCAAGAGTACTTAAAGATAGTTTTGGTTTTGAGGATAATTACGCCAGAATGCATTCTGATTTATTTGCCTATGTAGTAAGCTATGAGAAGAAGGGTGATATAATCAAGCAGATTGAAAAGCTTCGTAAGAAGATTGCCCGCAATGATTTTGATTTTAGCATAAATACATCATTTGGAATATATCTTGTAGATGATAGACAGGTTCCAGTTAACCTTATGTGTGATAGAGCTCTTATGGCTGTAAAGACAATTAAAGGCGATGTGTTAAAGTTCTGTGCTTTCTTTAACGAGCAATATAGAGCGGATATGCTTAAGGCTAACGAAATCGAGAAGGATATGCAGAATAGCTTGGCTAATGGAGATTTCAAGATGTATCTTCAGCCTAAGTTCAGATTGTCAGATGACAAGATGGTTGGTGCAGAGGTATTGTGTAGATGGCTTCATCCAAAGAAGGGTCTTATTCCGCCTATGGATTTCATCCCACTTTTTGAGAAGAATGGATTTATACTCAAATTAGATGAATATATGTGGGAAGAGGCTTGTAAGACTTTGCGGTACTGGATAGATAAAGGTGTTGAACCAATTCCGCTATCTGTTAATATATCTAGATATCATATCAAGTATAATGATTTGGAAGCAGTATTTACAAGACTCATTAATAAATATAACATAAGCTCTTCTATGCTTACCTTAGAGCTTACAGAGTCTTTGTTCTTAGACAATCCAGAAGCTCTTAATCGTGTAATGTCAGGTCTTCAAAGACTTGGATTCAAGCTTGAGGTGGATGACTTTGGTGCAGGTTTCTCATCTCTTAATATGATTAGAAATATTACAGTAGACACAATTAAGATGGACAAAGACTTCTTAGATAATGAGATAGCTACTGAGAAGGGAAAGATAGTTGTTAACCATACTATTGATATGGCGAAGGATCTTAACCTTCAGGTTGTTGCAGAAGGAGTTGAAACTAAGGAACACGTAGAATTCCTCAAGAACTCAAGATGTGATGTGGCACAGGGATATTATTTTGCAAAACCTATGCCATTGGAAGAATTTGACAAGTTAATGCAGTAATTTCATATGAAAAATTATGCAAAGTGTTCACAACTTTAGTAAAAAAAGTTAAAAATAATGCAAATTTTGTCATAAAAATTACATAGATAAACTTGACATATATATTTAGCTATTGTATATTGAACAATATAATAAATGAAACAAAAGGAGATACGACTATGTTAGAAAAATTGAAAGAGCTCATTGCAGACCAGTTAAATGTAGATGCAGCTGATATCGAGCCAGCTACTTCATTTAAGGATGACTTAGCAGCAGATTCTCTTGATCTTTACGAGATCATCATGGCTATCGAGGAAGAATACAGCGTTGAGATTCCTTCAGATGATTTAAATTCAATCGCAACAGTAGAGGATGTTATCAACTACCTTAAGAACATGGGTATTGAGGACTAGTTCTAGGCTACATAGTAGAGTATAAAAAAGGAACCGTAGTAACGGTTCTTTTTTTATGCAATATTTAGTGGCTACTTCACAATTGGATTTTTTTACAATCACCACAAAGAATGTTCTTTACTATTTAAAAATGGTGGTGATAAATATTGAATAATAAGTTAACACAAGTGGAGCCAGAGGAATAAAAATACTGTATGATTCATTTTTTAAGGAGATCATGAACCCGGAATACCATCCAGAAAGATGAAATAATCAACGAAAAAGATGAAATAATTGCTCAGTTAAGAGCAAAATTAGAAAGCAAATGATGCTAATTTTTGCATAAAAACTCCCAATTTTTGCAATAAATTCTATATGTATATTTATATATGTTAAAATAAATTATCACACATTATGATGGGAGGAAAAAAGATGCGATACGGATTTAAGAAACTCACATCCATTGTACTGTCTTTGGTTATGGTGTTAAGTTTGGTTGCAACTATACCAGCTCAGAAAGCAGAAGCTGCTACAACACCTACAGTAAAGTACAAGGTGCATAGACAGACCTATGGATGGGAAAATGATTGGAAGACCAACGGTGCAACGTCTGGAACCATGGGTGAGGGTAAGAGACTGGAAAGTATTAAGATTGACATTGAAGGCGCTAATATGGGAGTTAATTATAAAACTCACATTCAGTCCTATGGTTGGGAGAGTGCTTGGCGTGTTGATGAACAGTTAAGTGGTACAGAAGGTCAGGCAAAAAGACTTGAAGCAATTCAGATTAAACTTACAGGACCAGATGCAGGTAAGTGGGACATTTATTACAGAGTTCATGCACAGACCTATGGTTGGCTTGGTTGGGCTAAGAATGGTGAGTCAGCAGGAACTGCAGGACAGGGCAAGAGATTAGAGGCTATACAGATAGTAGTTGTTCCGAAGGGCTCATACCCTAGTGATGTAGGCGCTCAGGGTTCAATGGCTTGTCCATTTGTAGACATAGGCAAGAAACCATCTACAGATGGCACAGGAGCTGTTAGTTACATGACACACGTTCAATCCTATGGTGACCAAAAATGGGTTAGCGATGGCTCAATTTCAGGAACTTCAGGGGAAGCAAAAAGACTAGAGCAGATAAGAATTAAGGTTGATAGCAGTAAGCTTGGCTATGTATCTGGTGGAATAGAATATCAGACTCATGTACAGTCCTATGGATGGATGGGTTGGATGAAAAATGGTCAGCCTTCAGGAACATCAGGACAGGGTAAGAGATTAGAGGCAATTAGAATTAGATTAACTGGTTCTCTTGCATCGTATTATGATATTTATTACAGAGTTCATGCCCAGTCTTACGGCTGGCTTGGATGGGCTAAGAATGGCGAAGCATCGGGAACTGCAGGCTATGGAAAGAGACTTGAAGCAATACAGGTAACTATAGTTCCAAAGGGAACTGCTGCACCTAACTATCTCCCAGCACAGGCTGGCATGAAGGGATATGTAAGCGCCACAGCTGGTGATACCGGAGTTATTAATGGTGTAAAGGTTTTGGATAGGTATTGCTTGGTTAGAGCAGATAATAGCTATTCAATCCCACGAAAATTCTGTTATCATATTCCATCCATATATGTTGGGAATTCTAATAGGGATTTAACGGTAAATGACACTATGTATAATGAATTATATAATGTTTTGCAAGAAGAGAAAGTCATCTCAGGAAACTATTGGTATTTAAGCTGCATGCATTATATGTGGGGACAAAAGAATAATATCGTGTCGGTAGTTACTTTAGTAAAACCGATGGAGTATGAATACTACGATTATACTATATACAATGTTGACGTGAAAAATGATACTTTTATCTCTGATGAAAGACTAATTCAAATGTATGGATTAACAGAAGACGAATTTTATGATAAGTTGGCGGATGAGGTAGAAGAATATTTTGATGAGAGCGGTTATTGGATAAATGGTGGCTCACAGTATTTTGATGAGTGTGAGCAAGATACTTTAGAATATGAGAATTTGATGACAGCTCAACCATATATTAATTCTAATGGTGATTTATGTGCGGTTCTATTAACTTATTTGCCAGTGGGTGGAGGAGAATATTATTATCTGTATAATATAACTGGCACCACAAAGCCACAGCAACCAGATTGTAAAATGGGTCACTAGAATAATGTGAATAATATTAATATAATAGAAACTAAAAATTAAACAAGTAGCCAGGTGCTTTATACACCTGGCTATTATACATAAAAGGGAGCAGGTGCTAAGCACCTACTCCCTTTTGTGTTAATGTAATCCAGTAGAAGTTAACCTACTCGGTTAAGGAAGAATGAGAATTAACCCATTACTACCTCTACTGTATGAGTTGCACCATCTCCGAATGCTGGGATAACATTTCCTTCAACAGCCTTGCCGTCTACTGTCATGCTCTTAACACCCTTGCATACGTGATCTGGATTAGAAACCTTAATGTCATAAGTTGCGCCACGGAACTGACGTGAAGCAGTAAGACCATCCCAAGCTGAAGGGATTGAAGGATCAATCTTAAGACCATCGAAGTCTGGCTGTACACCTAAGATGTACTGAGAAATTGCTACCATATTCCAAGCAGCAGTACCTGTAAGCCATGAGTTCTTACCCTGTCCAAAGTTCTTTCCTGTTTGTCCTACATCAGAACCTGCATCCTTACCACCGATCATCTGACCATATACATATGGCTCAGTCTTGTGAAGCTCTGAATGCTCCTCAGTAAATGCTGGAGCGATCTCTGAGTAGTACTTAAATGCCTGATCACCCTCACCTGCGTAAGCAGCTGCACAGATAATCCATGCATTGTTGTGAGTAAATATTCCTGCATTCTCCTTGTATCCACCTGGGTAAGTTGAGATCTCACCATACTGGATGTAG
>SVEI01000001.1 GCA_015057445.1 Lachnospiraceae bacterium
TGAAGAAATGACATCCATGCCTGTTAAGGCAATTAACATCTTCGTTGAAGGTGTAAGGGTTATAGATTAGTAGGAGGAAAGTTAAAGTGGCTATTAAGAAAATTGATGCAAGTATGCTTCAGAAGGCGTTTATTGCAGGTGCGTATAATTTAGAGAAGAATAAAGACTATATTAATGAACTTAATGTATTCCCTGTTCCAGATGGTGATACAGGTTCTAATATGTCACTTACAATTATGGCCGCAGCTAAGGAGGTTAGCGCTTTATCTGATCCTTCTATAGCTGATTTGTCTAAGACTATATCTAGTGGTTCTCTTAGAGGAGCAAGAGGTAATTCAGGTGTTATTCTTTCACAGCTTTTAAGAGGATTTTGTAAAGAGATAAAGGATAAGAAGGTTATAACTCCAAAGATACTTGCTGATGGATTTGTAAGAGGCTGTGAGACAGCATATAAAGCTGTTATGAAGCCAAAGGAGGGTACAATTCTTACTGTTGCAAAGGGTCTTGCTGAAAAGGCAGTAGAGGTTGCTGCTGAAGGTGTTGACTTTGTTGAAATGGGTGAGAAAGTTATAGAGTATGGTAATGAAGTATTAGCTAAGACTCCTGATATGCTTCCAGTCCTTAAAGAGGCAGGTGTTGTTGATTCAGGCGGACAGGGTCTTATGGAGTTTATTATAGGTGCTTACAATGGACTTACTGGTAAAGAGGTAGTTGATGATAAGATTATGTCAGTTCCTAAGGTAAATGTATCTACTAATGTAAGCTCTGAGGATATTGATACTTCACATATTACCTTTGGCTATTGTACAGAGTTTATTATTCTTCTTGAGAAGGAATGGAATATGGATATAGAGCTAAAGTTTAAGGAATTCTTAGGTTCTATAGGTGATTCTCTTGTTGTTGTATCTGATGATGAGATAGTAAAGGTTCATGTTCATACTAATCATCCAGGTCAGGCCTTTGAGAAGGGTCTCGAATATGGACAGCTTACTAATATGAAGGTTGACAATATGAGAGAAGAGCACCGTGAGAAGGTTATTATGGAGCAGGATAGACAGAAGGCTGCCGAGAAAGACCTAGATGCTGTTGAAGCTAAGGCTAATGAGCCTAAGAAACCTTATGGCTTTGTTGCTGTTTCTGTAGGTCAGGGATTAAATAATATATTTCTTGATCTTGGTGTTGATTATATTATTCAGGGTGGTCAGACTATGAACCCAAGTACAGAGGATGTTCTTGGTGCTATAGCTAACGTCAATGCAGAGACAGTATTTGTTCTTCCTAATAACAAGAATATTATCCTTGCTGCTAATCAGGCTGCATCTATAGAGGATGATAAGAATGTAATTGTAATTCCATCTAAGACTATACCACAGGGTATTGGAGCTATGATTGGTTTCGAGGAGAGTATGTCTGCTGAGGATAACGAGGCAAGTATGACAGAGGCTATGTCTGCAGTTAAGTCAGGTCAGGTTACCTATGCTGTTAGAGATACATCTGTTGACGGCAAAGAAATCAAGATTGGTGACTTTATGGGTATTGATGATACAGGTATTAAATCAGTTGGTACTGATATAGTTGAGGTTATCAAGGAGCTTATTAAGGAAATGTCAGATGAGGATTCAGAACTCTTAAGTGTATACTATGGTGAGGATGTATCTGAGGAGGATGCTGAGGCACTGGTAGCTACTCTTGAAGAGGAATATCCTGATTACGAGATAGAGTTACATGCTGGTAATCAGCCAGTATATTATTATATTATTTCAGTTGAATAATGATTTATTTTTACACCCGAACAAGTTGTTGTTCGGGTGTTATTTTATTTGTTGGTATTGATTAAATTAATATTGGGATATATACTAAAAAATAATGCTAATATTTAGTTAAAATAAAAAAGATAATTATTGAAAAAATATATAATATTTGTGGAGTATGTAAATATGAAAATATTAGATTTGATATATTATTCCTATACGAATGAAGAAAAAAGAAAGGCTGATGAAGTAAATATAATGCTTCGTTCCTTTTGTGAGGCAAATCAACTTGATAAATTTCCGCATTATAGACAATTTCATACGGAAAAATCTAATAATCCATGTGGGAATAGAGTGATTTTTATTGAAAATATGGGATATACTCTTGTAAGAGGTGACGGTGATAAAGGTTTAGGATGGATTATCGATGGAGTAGTTGTACATGAAAGAGAAGCTACAGTTTTTAGTAAGTATATTTTGAATAAAAGATTGAGCTTAAATTATACTGAGGAAGATTGGGATGAAATAGGGTTTATCAATGAACTAGAGATATTTTTAGATTATATTTTAAAGGAATATTTTAATCTTTCATATACATCAAAGGATGTTTTGAAATATAGGGAGAAAACATGCAACTAACCGACAACATTACCACAATTAAAGGCATAGGTGAGAAGACTGCTGCCGCATTTGCTAAGCTTGGAGTTCATACTGTAGATGATTTGATTCATACCTATCCTAGGAATTATCTGTCCTATGGAGAACCGGTTGACATTAAGGATACAGTAATAGGTGAGCGCCAGGCTATTTGTGCTGTTATTTCTTCCTATGTGGATACAAGAAAGGTTAGAGGTCTTACTTTGACTAATATTACAGCTAAGGACCACACTGGCAACATCAAAATTACATGGTTTAACTCACCATTTCTTAGGAATGTACTTCACAGAGGAGATACATACGTATTTGTTGGAACAGTAAAGGTCAAGAACAATATGCGTGTTATGGACATGCCTGAGTATTATAAGCTTGCACAGTACCAAGATATGAGACAGGAGATGCAACCTGTATATCCACTAACATCTGGACTTTCTAACAAGACATTTCAAAAGGCTATAATTAGTACAAGAGAAATGATTTATAGTTTGGAGGATTATCTTCCCGATGAGGTGAAATATGATTATAGTTTGATGGATATAAGTGAAGCTTATGAAAATATACATTTTCCAATGAATGAAGCTGTGCTGAAGAATGCAATAAAAAGGCTTGCTTTTGATGAATTTTATAAGTTTTTATATGACATGGGCAAGCTTAAGGCTGAAAACATTCAGATTCCAAATAACCATAGGATAGTTCAAGGTAAGAATGTTGCTGAATTTGTAAATGATTTGTCCTTTAGTCTTACAAAGGGGCAACAACAGGCTATTGAGGATATATTAGCTGATATGGGCAGTGATAATGTTATGAATCGACTTGTTCAGGGAGATGTTGGTTCGGGTAAAACTGTTGTGGCTGAGGCTGCACTTTTTGCATGTATCAAAGAAGGATACCAGGGAGCTCTTATGGTACCCACTGAGGTTTTGGCAAAGCAACATTATGAAGAAATAAGTGAAATGTTCGACAAGTATGGCATAAAAACAGCTTGTTTGGTGGGTTCCACGCCTATGAAAGAAAAACGTCATATCTATGAAGGTTTAAAATCAGGAGATATAGATATAATAATTGGAACTCATGCCCTTATAGAGGATAAGGTGGAGTATAATAATCTTGGCCTGGTTGTAACAGATGAACAGCATCGATTTGGTGTAAATCAGAGAAAGAAGCTAACTGCAAAGGGTGATGCACCACATACTCTTGTAATGAGTGCAACGCCTATTCCTAGAACTCTTGCTATTATAATGTATGCAGATCTTGATATATCAGTAATATCAGAGCTTCCAAGGGGCAGAAAGCCTATAAAGAACTGTGTTGTTGGAACTAATTACAGAAACACTGCATATAAGTTTATAGCTTCTCAGGTGGAAGAGGGGTCTCAGGTATATGTTATATGCCCTATGGTTGAGGAAAGTGAGACTATGGATCTTACTAATGTCACTGAATATACAGATACTATGAAAGCTAATCTTCCATCTAGTGTAAGGGTTGCTATGCTTCATGGAAAGATGAAGGCAGATGAGAAGAACTCTATAATGGACGACTATATTGCTGGTAATATAGATGTTTTGGTATCTACTACAGTTATAGAGGTAGGTATTAACAATCCTAATTCTACTGTTATGATGGTTGAAAATGCCGAACGATTTGGATTGGCTCAGCTTCATCAGTTAAGAGGAAGAGTGGGACGTGGAAAGAAGCAGTCCTACTGTATTTTTATTAACGGAAAGGAAAGTAAGGAGTCTATGGACAGACTTAGGGTATTGGAGAATTCTAATGATGGATTCTTTATTGCCAGTGAGGATTTAAAACTTAGAGGTCCTGGTGATTTCTTTGGAATTAGACAAAGTGGTGAAATGCTGTTTATGTTGGCAGATATTTATAATCATGCTGATATGCTTAAAATAGCTCAAGAAATTCTAGCAAAGTACGGTGATAATTTAGGGCCAACTAAGTCTAAGATTATTACATCATTGAATGAAAATGCAGTATTATAGTTGGAATTATATATAAAATATACTAATAGGTATTGTTATGATTTTTGTTAAGTAAATTATTTAAAACTGTTAAGTAAATAAATAAAAAATTAACAAGAAATTATTGCAATACCTTTATTTTATGCTTGAAGAACAAGTGCTTTAATGATATAATGACATAGATTGCATTGAGACCAAACCGAGACTTCTGAAAATGGTATTTTTTATCGAAAATTCAGCTTTAAAGTGCCATTTTCAGTTGTTTCGGCGTCTTAATGAAAAATAAATTTTTAAGGAGATATTGTATTATGTACAAGAAGTTTGAGATGGAGCTTGCAGGCAGAACTCTTAGAGTTGATGTTGGCAGAGTTGCAAAGCAGGCTAATGGTGCAGCATTAATGCACTACGGTGACACAGTTGTTTTATCAACAGCTACAGCTTCTGAGAAGCCAAGAGAGGGTATTGATTTCTTCCCACTCTCAGTAGAGTATGAGGAGAAGCTATACGCAGTAGGTAAGATTCCTGGAGGCTTTAATAAGAGAGAGGGTAAGGCTAGTGAGAATGCTATCCTTACATCAAGAGTAATCGACCGTCCTATGAGACCACTTTTCCCTAAGGACTATAGAAATGATGTTACTCTTAATAACATGGTTATGGCAGTTGACCCAGAGTGTTCACCAGAGCTTACTGCTATGCTTGGTTCAGCAATTGCTACTGCAATTTCTGATATTCCATTTGATGGACCATGTGCAACAACACAGGTTGGTATGATTAATGGTGAGTTTGTATTTAACCCTAATGCAGCTCAGAACCTTGTATCAGACCTTAAGCTTACAGTTGCTTCAACTAGAGATAAGGTTATTATGATTGAGGCTGGTGCTAATGAGGTACCTGAGGCTAAGATGATTGAGGCAATTTATGCAGCTCATGAGTTGAATCAAAAGGTTATAGCTTTTATTGATGAGATAGTTGCAGAGTGTGGAAAGGCTAAGCATGAGTATACAAGCTGCGCTATTCCTGATGAGCTTTTTGCAGCAATTAAAGAGATTGTTACTCCAGAGCAGATGGAGGTTGCAGTATTCACTGATGAGAAGCAGGTTAGAGAAGAAAATATTAGACAGATTAAGGACAAGCTTGAGGAAGCCTTTGCTGATAAGGAGGATTGGTTAGCTGTTCTTGATGAGGCTGTTTACCAGTATCAGAAGAAGACAGTTCGTAAGATGATTCTTAAGGATGGTAAGAGACCAGACGGCAGACAGATGACTCAGATTAGACCTCTTGCTGCTGAGACAGATATTATTCCTAGAGTTCATGGTTCAGCTATGTTTACTAGAGGACAGACTCAGATTTGTAACGTAGTAACATTAGCTCCACTTTCAGAAGCACAGAAGTTAGATGGTCTTGATGAGCTTGTTACTAACAAGAGATATATGCACCACTATAACTTCCCATCATACTCAGTTGGAGAGACTAAGCCATCTAGAGGACCAGGAAGAAGAGAAATTGGTCATGGAGCCCTTGCTGAGAGAGCCCTTATACCAGTTCTTCCTTCAGAAGAGGAGTTCCCATATGCTATTCGTTCTGTATCAGAGACATTTGAGTCAAATGGTTCAACATCTATGGCTTCAACTTGTTCATCATGTATGGCGCTTATGGCTGCAGGTGTACCTATTAAGAAGATGGTTGCAGGTATCTCATGTGGTCTTGTTACTGGAGATACAGATGATGATTACGTACTTCTTACAGATATTCAGGGACTTGAAGACTTCTTTGGAGATATGGACTTTAAGGTAACTGGTACTACTGAGGGTATTACAGCCATTCAGATGGATATTAAAATTCATGGATTAACAAGACCTATTGTTGAAGGTGCTATTGCAAGATGTCGTGAGGCTAGAATGTTTATCATGGATACTTGTATGAAGCCGGCAATCGCTGAGCCAAGACCAAACGTTGGAGAGTTTGCTCCAAAGATTATCCAGACTGTAGTCGATCCTGAGAAGATAGGTGAGATTATTGGACAGAGAGGTAAGACTATCAACTCAATTATTGAAGAAACTGGTGTTAAGATTGATATTGATGATGAGGGTAGAGTTTCAATCTGTGGCGTTGAGCAGGCAGGTATGGACAAGGCTCTAAAGATTATTCGTTCAATCGTTGATCCACTTGAGGTTGGTAAGACTTACGAGGGTAAGGTTGTTAGAATAATGAACTTTGGTGCATTTGTAGAGCTTGCACCAAACAAGGACGGACTCATTCACATTTCAAAGCTTGCTCCAAATAGAGTTGAAAAGGTTGAGGATGTAGTAAATATCGGTGATGAAGTAAGAGTTAAAGTGCTTGAAATCGATAGAATGGGCAAGGTAAGCCTTAGCTTAAAGGACGCTGAGTAATTAATTAAACACACATTTTATTTTATGAATGAACTTGTATCCCTGCTAAAAGCAGGGGTACATATTAATAGGAGGGCAACACATGCGATTTGGTTATTTTGATGAAATTAACAAAGAATATGTTATAGATAGACCAGACACACCAGCCCCTTGGGCAAACTATCTAGGTTCACCGGAATACGGTGCGATTATTTCTAATAATGCGGGCGGATATAGCTTTGTTAAATCAGGAGCTAACGGAAGAATACTTAGATATGTATTTAATAATTTTGACCAGCCTGGAAGATATATTTATCTTAGAGATAATGATAATAAGGACTTTTGGTCAGCATCATGGCAGCCAGTAGGTAAGGATTTATCCTTATATAAGAGTGAATGTCATCATGGTACAGGTTATACTAATATAAAAGCTTCTTACGATGGTATTGATTCTGAAGCTTTATATTATGTTCCGCTAAATAAGACTCATGAAGTTTGGAAACTAAAAGTTACTAATAATTCAGATAAGCCTAGAAATCTTTCTGTTTTTGGATATTGTGAGTTTACAAATGATAATAACTATGAACAAGATCAGGTTAATCTTCAGTATACACTTTATATTACTAAGACATATTTTGTGAATAATAGAATTAAGCAAGTTATTAATGAGAATGTTAATAAGGGTGCTGTAAATGGAAGTGTAGTATTTAATAGATTCTTTGGTCTTGCTGGAGCTCCGGTATCTAGCTATTGTGGTGATAAGGAAGAGTTTATTGGTAGATATCATTCATATTCAAATCCTGTTGGAGTATTGAATGGTGATTGTGGTAATAAACTTAATTATAACTCTAATGCATGTGGTGCTTTGGAAACAAAGATTACTTTAGCACCTGGTGAAAGCAAAGAAATTGCATTTGTTCTTGGAATGAAAGATGATGCTGAGACAGAAGCGGTAATGAATTCATACAATGACGTATCTGCGCAGACAGCATCAGAACTTAAGGAATTGATTGATAACTGGCATGCAAAATTGGCTCATTTCCAGGTTAATACACCAAGTGAAAGTTTTAACGCCATGATTAATACATGGAATGCATACCAGTGCTTTATGACATTTATTTGGTCAAGAGCGGCTTCGTTCTCTTATTGTGGACTTAGAAATGGTTATGGATATAGAGATACGGTTCAGGATATTCAGGGTATTATTCATCTTGAACCTGAGATGGCGCTTGATAAGATTCGCTTTATGTTATCAGCTCAGGTTGATAATGGTGGTGGACTTCCGCTTGTTAAGTTCGACCATAATGCAGGACATGAGGATACTCCTGATGATCCATCATATGTACAGGCAACAGGACATCCTGCATATAGGGCAGATGATGCTTTATGGTTGTTCCCAACAGTATATAAGTATATTGCTGAGTCTGGCAATGTGGACTTTATTGATGAGGTTATTGTTTTTGCTAATGGCGGTGAAGGTACAGTTTATGAGCACCTTAAGAGAGCAATTGATTTCTCTATGAATCGTCTTGGCAACAATAATATGCCAGCAGGTCTTCATGCAGACTGGAATGATTGCTTAAGACTTGGCAAAAAGGGTGAGTCAACATTTGTAGCAATGCAGCTTTATTATGCAATGACAGTGCTTCGTATGTTCTCAGAGATGAAGAAGGATACAGAGTACATCGCATACCTTGACAAGATTCAGAAAGAATTAGGAGATACTATCCAGACTAAGTGCTGGGAGGAGGACAGATATATCAGAGGTTATAAGGAAGATGGTATGATTATCGGTTCTAAGAAAGACCCTGAGGCTAATATGTGGCTTAATCCACAATCATGGGCTGTAATTAGTGGTCTTGCTTCTAAGGAACAGGCTGAACTTGCTTTAGAGTCAGTTCACAGAGAACTTAGTACTCCTTATGGATGTAGAGTAATGGCACCTTCTTATGTTGATCATGCATTTGAAGGAGCGTTGATGTTGCTGTTTAACCCATCTACTAAGGAAAATGGTGGTATATTCTCACAGCCACAGGGATGGATTATTCTTGCAGAAGCTCTTATGGGTCATGGAAATAGAGCATTTGAGTATTTTACAAATAGTTCACCAGCATCTATGAATGATAAGGCTGAGATTCGTAAGCTTGAACCATATTGCCATGGACAGTTTACAGAGAGCTCAGAGTCACCATTTGAGGGACGTTCTCATGTACATTGGTTAACTGGTACAGCTTCAACTGTAATGGTTGGTTGTGTTGAGGGTATTCTGGGTATGAGACCAGATTTCTACGGACTTAAGATTGCTCCATCAATACCAAGTGATTGGAAAGAATTTACAATTACTAAGGATTTTAGAGGTAAAAAGCTTAATATTAAGGTTCTTAATCCAAATGGAGCTGAGAATGGATTTACCAGTCTTACATTAAACGGAAAGTCTATGGACACTAATTATATTAAGGAAAATGACCTTTCGGATGTAAATGATATTGTTTTAACAATGTAAAAACTTAAAATTTTCTGAAATGAGTTTTAAACAGGTAACTTTTAGTGGCTACTAAAGGTTGCCTGTTTTTGATATTATCAATTTAGTTAATCTGATTGAGTTTGGTGTCAATAAGATTTTCGTTTGGGGTGAAATTTCATATTTATGAACGAAGAGATTATTTGCTTTGGGTAAGGAAGCATATAATCTCTTTGTTTTTTTACATATTTTCTTTATAATCTGCAAATTCTATTAATCAAATAAAATTTCGGAGGACAATATGGAAGTTAATAATTTAGATAATAAGGAATCAGATTCTAATATTGATGGTTGCAATATGGATGGATTGATAAAAGATTTTGGACAAATTATTCTAAATAACAATAACAAGGGATATAAGATACATTTATTAAATATTATCGGCGAAATTGAAGGTCATGAAAACGCAGCTCCCGTTACAAAAACAAGTAAATATGAGCATATAATTCCTTTGCTGGCAGCTGTTGAGGAAAATCAAAGCATAGATGGTTTGCTTGTTATATTAAATACTATAGGTGGAGATGTAGAATCAGGATTAGCTATTGCAGAAATGATTAGTTCTATAAGTAAACCTACTGTATGTCTTGTTTTAGGGGGAGGTCATTCTATAGGTGTGCCCCTTGCTGTATCAGGTGATGTTACTTTTATAGTACCAACAGCAACTATGATAATACATCCAATTAGAGTGGGTGGGATGGTTCTTGGTGTTAAACAGAATTTCGAATATATAGAGAGGTTGCAAGAAAGAATAATAGATTTTACCGTTAAACATTCTAATATGGATAAATCATTAATGAAAGAACTCATGTTTAATACAAAAGAACTAACAAAAGATATTGGTTCTATACTTGTGGGAGAACAAGCGGTCAAATGTGGATTAATTGATAGAGTGGGTGGAATAAATGATGCTCTTAATGAGTTATATGACTTGATAAATCAGTTAAAATATAATAAACTATCATAGTATAGTTTAAAATTGTGAGTACTTTGTGCTTTTTTATATTAAGCACAAAGTTTACATATGTTAAAGGAGAGAGAACTATGGCAGCCAATAAGAATACCGTTAATTCCTCTAATAAAACTTCAGGTAAAAAAAGCAGCGGTAGTAAAAAAAATGGGAATACAACTTCAAAAGGAAGGAATTCATCGAATAGTCGATATACATCTGAAAGAAAAGCCGCTGCTAGAGCGGCACTTGATGAAGATGATGGAACTTCTAGAAGAAATGAAATATATGTTTTCATATATCTTGCAGTTGCAGTTTTTTTGATATGTAGCAATTTTGGATGGTGTGGAGTTGTTGGAAATTTTATATCTAAAATACTATTTGGATTAGTTGGTACAGTTTCATATATATTACCATTGTACATATTTTTATCTGCTGCCTTTTTATTTTCCAATGGAGCGCATAAAAAGGTTATAAAAAGAGTTTTGTGTGTTGCTATTTTTATTGTAGCACTTGCCTTTATTTGTCAGCTAATAAGTGGAGTAGATGGTGAAACGGCGAAAACACTATATAGTAACGGTTCAGCAAACAAACAAGGTGGTGGAGTATTATTTGGTGGATTGATTGTAATACTACACAAGCTGATAGGATTTACAGGATGTGTCATAGTGACAATACTACTTATAATAATTGGAATTATAGTTGTTATGGATGTATCTATTATTGACACTATGAAATCAAGAATGGTTACATTTGATGACGATGACGAAGAAGATGAATATATTGATAAAGATTTAGCTAAACTTTCAGGTGACGAAATAAGAAATCTTAAAAAAGATGATATTTTAGGTAATGTTAAGGTGTTGCAACCTAAAGAAACTAAAAAAACTAAGAATAAAAAAATAAAGAATGCTGTTGTGATTTCGGAGGAAGTTCATGAGTTGAAACCTATAAAGGCTACTGATGACTTTACCCTTGCTGATGCAGTCAAAAGTGATGCACCTATTGATTTGAGCGGTTCTAGAGTTGATTTCTTTAATAAACCAGTAACTGAATTAAAACCTACAACTAATGATTTTATGGAAGATTCATTTGATGATTTTGGTAGTGGAGTGGAAGAAAATGTGAATGTTGCACCAAAGAGAAAGCCTAGAAAAACTAAGGAATCACAAGCAGAAGTAATGGAAGCAACAGCTGCAGTATCAGAGAATATAAAAGGTGTTAGTGCTAGTGCTATTAATTCAAATAAAACAGATGATTCTATACAAGCAGAAAAAACAGATAATGGTTTGAGTTTTTCTGGCGGTATAGATGATTCTATAAAAAAAGAATATGTTTTTCCGCCTCTTAGCTTGTTAAAGTCTGGAAAAGGTAAAGCCGGTCCAAATAATGAAGCATCTGTTCGTGAGACAGCAATGAAATTAAAAAGTACATTAGAAAGCTTTGGCGTAAATGTAACAGTTACAGATTATAGTTGTGGACCATCTGTTACAAGATACGAGCTTCAACCTGAACAAGGTGTAAAAGTTAATAAAATTGTTGGTCTTGCAGATGATATAAAGCTTAATCTTGCAGCTGCAGATATAAGAATTGAAGCACCTATACCAGGAAAAGCTGCGATTGGTATTGAGGTACCAAATAAGGAAAGTACATCAGTTTATTTTAGAGATTTACTAGAATCTGTAAACTTTAAAAACTTTAATTCTAATTTAGCTTTTGGTGTAGGAAAAGATATAAGTGGTCAGGTTGTTGTTGCTGATATAGCTAAGATGCCACATTTGCTGGTAGCAGGAGCAACTGGATCAGGTAAATCGGTATGTATCAATTCCTTAATTATGAGTATTATTTATAAAGCAAAGCCTGAAGATGTTAAGATGATTATGATAGATCCTAAGCAGGTTGAATTAAGTATATATAATGGTATACCACATATGCTTATTCCTGTTGTTACTGATCCTAAAAAAGCCGCAGGAGCACTTAATTGGGCAGTTATGGAGATGACTAATAGATATCAGCTATTTGCTCAATATAATGTAAGAAATCTTCAGGGTTATAATGAAAAGGTAAAATCTGTGACAGGACTTGAAGAAGGTAATGAAGAAATGAAAAAGTTACCACAGATTATCCTTATTGTGGATGAGCTTGCAGACCTTATGATGGTTGCACATCATGAAGTTGAAGATGCTATTGTAAGGCTTTCCCAGCTTGCTAGAGCTGCAGGTATTCATCTTGTAATTGCAACACAAAGACCTTCGGTGGATGTTATAACAGGTCTGATAAAAGCCAATGTACCATCTAGAATAGCTATGACTGTTTCTTCAGGAGTAGATTCTAGAACAATTATTGATATGAATGGTGCTGAGAAACTTCTTGGAAAGGGTGATATGTTGTTTTATCCAACAGGATATCCAAAACCTGTTCGAGTTCAGGGAGCGTTTCTCTCTGACGAGGAAATTGCAAGTGTTGTTGATTTTCTTAAATCTCAAAATGGTGAGACAACATATGATGATAAAATAACACAGGAGATATCAAGCGGTAATGTAGGTGCTGGAGGTTCTTCCGCTGGAGCTGAGTCAGATGTGGATGAATATTTCGTAGATGCTGGAAAGTTTATTATTGGCAAAGATAAAGCTTCTATTGGAATGTTACAAAGAGTATATAAAATTGGTTTTAATAGAGCGGCCAGAATTATGGACCAACTTTCCGAAGTCGGCGTAGTTGGACCTGAGGAAGGTACAAAACCAAGAAAAGTTCTTATGACTTTGGAAGAATTTGAGAATTATGTAGAGAACAATCTATAACAATTTGTATTCATATATAAAAATTATATATGAACCGATAAAATATAATTAAGTTGTTAAATTATATTAAGTGTAAATATTAAATTAGAGAGTAGGAGAACATTATGTTAACAGATATTCAGATTGCACAGCAGGCACAACTTCTTAATATAAAAGATGTTGCTTCAAAGATTGGCATAACGGAGGATGACCTTGAAATGTATGGAAAATACAAAGCAAAGTTATCTGATGAGTATATGGATTCAGTTAAGGATAACAAGGATGGAAAACTCATTCTTGTTACTGCTATTAACCCAACACCAGCAGGAGAAGGAAAAACTACTGTAACAGTTGGTCTTGGTCAGGCTATGCATAATCTTGGCAAGAAATCTATAATTGCTTTGAGAGAGCCATCATTAGGACCATGTTTTGGCGTAAAAGGTGGAGCAGCAGGAGGTGGTTATTCTCAGGTTGTTCCTATGGAGGATTTAAATCTTCATTTTACAGGAGACTTTCATGCAATTACATCAGCTAACAACCTTTTGGCAGCTGTAATGGATAATCATATTCATCAGGGTAATACTCTTAGAATTGATCCAAAGAGAATCGTATTCAAACGTTGTCTTGATATGAATGATAGAGCTCTAAGAAGTATAATAGTTGGAATGGGTAAAAAGGCAGATGGAGTAGTTCGTCAGGATGGCTTTGTAATTACTGTTGCATCTGAAATTATGGCAATTCTTTGTCTTGCGGAGGATATTAACGATCTTCAGGAAAGGTTGTCTAAAATAATTGTTGCATATAACTATGATAATGAGCCAGTTACAGCAGGAGAGCTTAATTGTGTAGGTTCTATGGCTGCGCTTCTTAAGGATGCTATTAAGCCTAACCTTATTCAAACATTAGAACATTCACCTGCTATAGTGCATGGAGGACCATTTGCTAATATTGCACATGGATGTAATTCTGTTAGAGCAACTAAGACAGCTCTTAAGATAGCTGATTATGTAATTACCGAGGCGGGCTTTGGGGCTGACCTTGGTGCTCAGAAGTTCTTTGATATTAAGTGTCGTATGGCAGGACTTAAGCCTGATGCAGTTGTACTTGTTGCTACTGTTAGAGCTTTAAAATATAACGGTGGTGTAACAAAGTCCGACTTAAATAATGAGAATTTAGATGCTCTTGCAAAGGGAATTGTTAACCTAGAG
Source organism: Lachnospiraceae bacterium (assembly GCA_015057445.1). Taxonomy (GTDB): domain Bacteria; phylum Bacillota; class Clostridia; order Lachnospirales; family Lachnospiraceae; genus Coprococcus_C. The sequence goes on from SVEI01000001.1 coordinate 14,206, forward strand.
AAGCATATCGAAAATCTTCAGATGTATGGTGTTCCTGTTGTTGTTACACTTAACAGATTTATTACAGATTCTGATGCAGAGCTTGCATATGTTAAGAAGTTCTGTGAAGATAGAAACTGTGATTTTGCTCTTGCTAATGTATGGGAAAAAGGCGGTGAAGGTGGAATAGACCTTGCAAATGCTGTCCTTAATACTTTGGAGACAAAAAAGAGTAATTTTAAGGTTTTATATGAAGACGATTTATCAATTAAAGATAAAATATCTACAATTGCAACCAAGATTTATGGTGCAAAAGATGTTACTTATTCATCAGAAGCTTCAAATGCAATTGCTAAGATTGAAGCAATGGGTATGGGTAACATGCCTGTGTGTATGGCAAAGAATCAGTATTCCCTTTCTGATGATGCATCTCTACTCGGTAGACCAGAAGGATTTACTGTAAATATTCGTGAAGTGTACGTTAGTGCAGGAGCAGGTTTTGTAGTTGCGATTACAGGCGCAATTATGACTATGCCAGGACTTCCTAAGGTACCTGCAGCGGAGAGAATCTTTGTAGATGATAATGGCGTAATTAATGGTTTGTTTTAGTGGTAATTAACTGTTATGGGGGTAATATGGGGAAAAGGATAATTGCCTTAATTACATTTTTGTTAATTGTTCTTTCGTTTGGTGGTTGCTCAGTTGCATCAGAAAAAGAAATAGTTAAATATGCTAATGACAAATATGGTGAAGCCGAGTTGTTAAAAACTGAAAAACCTGATGATGAGAATACAATATGTTACTTTAAGGATAAAGAGTATGACTTTGAATACTATGTTAAAAGCTATATGAATGAAATCTTAATTGATGGTTCATCCTTTGGTTCAACAGAAAATAAGGGCAGTAACTTTGATATACAGTATTATAATTATATAAATAAAGAAGTTGGTTCTGATTTATCATTGCTTGAACAAAAGTATAATATTGATATTTCTGTATCGGATGGTACATATATATACTATTTTGCAAGAATTTATTATAAGTCGTCTAATACATCAAATGTTTCAGCTGTTACTAAGGAAATAAGTGATTTGTATACTACTGTAGATACAAGAAATTACTGGAAAGACTTAGTTGTGGAAGCCTATGATGAAAGTGGTAATTATTTGGGGTCATATCATCATAGTCGTAATGGCTGGATGACTTTTGAAGATGAGTATGATATTAAATATATTGATGAGATTGCAAATCTTTCGGATGATGCAAAGTATTTGAGAAAAGAACAACATTCGTTTACCGAAACAGGGGTTAATATTCAAGATGTTGTACAGGTGTTAGGTAACCCTGAAATTAAACCAGACTCAACAGTTACATATTATATTTTTACTGTTGATGGGCAAGAGTATTATATGTGTGATTTTATGGTACATGATGATATTGGTGGATTTGAATGGTATACAAACTATAAAAAATAATTTAAATCAAATGAAGATAAGGAGGATATTAAAATGGCACAAATTATAGATGGTAAGCTTATTTCTCAACAGATAAAGGATGAGCTTAAGGAAAAGGTTGCTGAATTAAAAGAAGAAGGAAAGGAAATATGTCTTGCTGTAATTCAAGTTGGTAATGATCCAGCATCTACAGTGTATGTTGGTAATAAGAAAAAAGCATGTGAATATATTGGAATCAAGTCTCTTGCTTATGAGGTACCTGAAGAGACAACTGAAGCTGAGCTTCTTGATATAATTGATAAGCTAAATAAGGATGATAATGTTCATGGTATTCTTGTTCAGTTACCTGTACCAAAGCATATTAATGAAGAGAAGATTATTAATGCTATTAGTCCATCTAAGGATGTGGATGGTTTCCATCCTGCAAGTGTTGGTGCTCTTAGTATAGGACAGAAAGGCTTTGTATCATGTACACCTGCAGGTGTTATTCAGCTTCTTAAACGTTCAAATATTGAGATTTCTGGAAAAGAATGTGTTGTAATAGGAAGAAGTAATATAGTTGGTAAGCCTATGGGTATGCTTTTACTTAGAGAAAATGGAACAGTTACAATCTGTCATTCAAGAACTAAGGATTTAAAAGAAGTTTGTAAGAGAGCAGATATATTAGTTGTTGCCATTGGAAAGCCACGTATGATTGATGCTTCATATGTAAAAGAAGGCGCTACGGTTATTGATGTAGGTATTCACAGAGATGAGAATAATAAGCTTTGTGGTGATGTTGACTATGCATCTGTAGAACCAGTAGCAGGAGCTATTACGCCAGTTCCTGGCGGTGTAGGACCTATGACAATAGCAATGTTAATGAATAATTGTGTGGAAGCAGGTTTAAATTAAGATATGAACATTTTGATGGTATCATTGGGTTGTGATAAAAATTTATGTGATAGTGAAGCAATGTTAGGTTTGCTTCGAGATAACAATTACAATATTACAAACGATGAATTAGAGGCAGATATAGTTGTTGTAAATACATGCAGCTTTATCCATGATGCAATGGAAGAAAGTATTAATACTATTTTGGAAATGTCTGAGTTGAAGAAGGGGCGTCTAAAATATCTTATTGTAACTGGTTGTCTTGCTGAAAGATTTAAAGATGAGATATTTGATGAAATTCCAGAAGTTGATGCATGTATTGGGACAACAAGCTTTGATAAAATTATTCAAGTTATAAACAAACTTGAAAATAATGATTTTAACAATCAAAAGGTATCAGTTTATGATGATTTAAGTAGGTTAGCTATTGTTGAATCAAATAGAGTAATCACTTCTGGAACATTTATGGGATATCTTAAAATAGCTGAAGGCTGTGATAAATTCTGTACTTATTGTGTAATTCCACATATTCGTGGAAAATATAGAAGTATACCAATGGAGAAACTAATACATGAGGCAGAGTATATGGCTTCTCAAGGTATAAAAGAAATTATATTAGTTGCTCAGGAAACTACATGTTATGGTTTGGATATTTACGGTAAGAAGTCTTTGGCGGAATTAGTAAGAAAAATTGCTAAAATTGAAGGCGTGGAGTGGATAAGACTTATGTATTGTTATCCTGAGGAGATAGATGATGAGCTTATTGACTTATATGCTACAGAGTCAAAATTATGTAAGTATATTGATATGCCGTTGCAACATTCTGAAGATATTATTTTAAGTAGAATGGGCAGGAAAACAGATAAAAAATCAATAAAAAATGTTATTAGTAAACTAAGAAATAAAGTACCTGATATTGCAATCAGAACATCACTAATAGCAGGATTTCCTGGTGAAACACAAGCTAACCATGATGCTCTTATGGAGTTTGTAGATGAGATGGAATTAGATAGAATAGGAGTATTTACATATTCTAAGGAAGACAATACACCAGCTGCGAATTTTCCTAATCAGGTTGATGCTGAAATAGCATCAGTATGGAGAGAAGAAATAATGGAACTTCAGCAGGAAGTATCTTATGATAAAAATCAGGAATTGATTGGTACTATTCAAGAGGTGATTGTTGAGGGGTATTCTCCTGATGATGATGTATATGTTGGAAGAACATATAGAGATGCACCAAATGTAGATGGACTAGTATTTATTAACTGTGATTATGAATTGATATCTGGTACAATTGTTAAAGTTAGAATAAATGAGGCTGGTCCTTATGACTTAATAGGAGGCGTTGAAGAATAATGAATTTACCTAATAAATTAACTGTATTAAGAGTAGTATTAATACCATTTTTCTTGGTGGCTTTGATGATTGATGCAATTCCTTATGGTAAGTGGATAGCAGTGGCAATATTTATTATTGCAAGTTTGACTGATATGTTAGATGGAAAAATAGCTAGAAAGTATAACCTTATCACTAATTTTGGGAAATTTATGGATCCTTTAGCTGATAAATTGTTGGTTTGCTCTGCTATGATTGCGTTAATAGAACTTGATAGAATACCTGCTTGGGTTGTGATTATTATTATTGCAAGAGAATTTATAATTAGTGGATTTAGACTTGTTGCATCGGACAATGGAATTGTTATTGCAGCAGGGTGGTGGGGTAAAGTTAAGACAGTTGTTCAAATGGTGATGATAACTGTAATATTATGTGATTTTGGTGGAGCAGTAGTTTCAATTGTTGAAAATGTGTTGATTTATGCATCCCTTGCCTTGACAATTATCTCTTTGATAGATTACTTGGTTAAAAACAAGGATGTACTTGCAGAACAAAAATAAAAAGGAATTTATATATGAATATTGGAATTATTGGTGCTGGTAAAATGGGTTATACATTAGGGAAGCATTTTTCTTTGAGTCATAATCCAGATATTAATTTAGTAGGATATTATAGTAAAAATATAAATAGTGCTATTGATGCTGCAGAATTTACTGATTCTGAATTTTTTGACAACATAGAAAGCATTGTACAACAATCAGATATTATATTTTTAACTGTACCAGATGGTGAAATTAAAGGTGTTGTTGATATTATAGAAAATGTATCATCAGCTAGTAAGGAGAAAATAATATGTCACACTAGTGGAGCATTATCTTCAAAAGAAATTAAGGATAATATTTCCAATGTATATTTATTCTCAGTACATCCAATTTATGCTGTTAATTCAAAATATGAATCTTATATAAAATTCAAAGATGCCTTTATTACAATTGAAGGTGATGTTGAATATATTCAAACTATAAAAGATATATTTGTGTCCTTGGGACATAATGTTAAAGTAATTTCTGCTAATGATAAAGTTAAATATCATAGTGCGGCTGTATTTTCCAGTAACCTTGTAATAGGTTTATATCATATGGCAGAAGAACTTTTGAAACAATGCGGGTTTGATGAAGATGAGGTAGAATTAGCGCTCAAACCATTATTTATTAATAATGCAAATAAAATTAATGAGACAGATTGTGCTTCAGCCTTAACAGGTCCTGTTGAACGATGTGATATTTGTACTATATCAAAACATATGTCTGTGCTAGATGATTATTATTTAGATGTATATCGGTTATTGTCAAGAGAACTTGTTAAAATTGCAACTAATAAAAATCCTAATAAAAATTATGATAGCGTAGATAAAGTGCTTAAATTATAAATTGAATATATTTATTTATATTTTAAAGTCCTTAAGATATATTAAGGGCTTTTTTTACTTGTGTAAATTAACTGGTAAAGAGCTAAAAATATTATAATATTAGCTTGAAATAATATAAGAAAAAGGTTATTATTATAATCGGATGAAATTGGTTTTATTTTCGGATAAGGCCTAAAATAAATTTTAACGGAGGACGTAAAATGAGTAACAAACTTACTATGTCAGCAAGTGATAGAATAAACGCATTGCTTGATGACGCAAGCTTTGTTGAAGTTGGTGCATATGTAACTGCAAGAAGCACAGACTTTAACATGCAAGAAAAAGATACTCCTAAAGATGGTGTAATTACCGGCTATGGAGTGGTAGGTGACAAAGTTGTCTATGTTTATAGCCAGGATGCTTCAGTTCTTGGTGGTGCAGTAGGTGAAATGCACGCTAAGAAAATAGCTAAAATTTATGATATGGCTATGAAGGTAGGAGCTCCAGTTGTAGGTCTTATTGACTGTGCTGGACTTAGACTTCAGGAAGCTACAGATGCAATGAATGCATTCGGTGAGTTATATTTAAAGCAAACTCTTGCATCAGGACTTATTCCACAAATTACAGCTATTTTTGGTAACTGTGGTGGTGGTACAGCTCTTATTCCTGCTCTTACAGATTTTACATTTATGACAGCAGAGAATTCAAAGCTTTTTGTTAATAGTCCTAATGCTTTAGATGGAAATAATTCATCTAAGCTTGACACTGCAAGTGCTGATTATTTAAGTAATAATACTTCAGTTGTAGATGTGGTTTGTGAGGATGATGCAACAGTAATTTCTCAGATTAGAACTCTTATTGATATGCTTCCTTCTAACAATCAGGTTGAAGCATCTTCAGAGTGTACAGATGATTTAAATAGAGTAATACCTAATCTTGATGGATTGGTTAAGGATGGTAGAGGTGTATTACAGAATATTGCTGATAATAATATATTCTTCGAAGTTAACAAGGACTTCGCAAAGGATGTAGTTATAGGTTTCCTTAAGCTTAATGGTGATACTGTTGGTTGTGTTGCTAATCAGGTTGAAGGTGGTAGTGATATGCTTTCAGCTGATGGCGCTAAAATAGCTGCAGATTTTGTGAATTTCTGTGATGCATTTGATATTCCTGTAATTACATTAGTAAATACCAAGGGATTTGTTGCGACTGTGGATAATGAAAAGACTGTTGCTGAGTCAGTAGCTAAGCTTACATATGCGTTTGCAAATGCTACAGTACCAAAGGTTACATTAGTTATGGGTGATGCATTTGGTACAGCTTATACAGTTATGAATTCAAAAGCAATTGGAGCTGATATGGTATATGCTTGGCCAACAGCAAAAATTGGTACAATGGATCCAGAGATGGCTGTTAAGATAATGTATGAGAAAGAGATTAATGCTGCTGATGATAAAGTTGCATGTGTTGCAGAGCTTAAGAAGCAGTATACTGATCTTCAGTCTAGTGCAATGGCTGCCGCAAAGAGAGGCTATATAGATGATATTATAGAACCAGATGCTACTAGAAAGAGAATAATTGCTGCACTTGATATGCTTTATACTAAGAATGAGGATAGACCTTACAAGAAGCATGGAGCAGTATAAGGAGAGGTGACAACTAAATGAAAATTAAAAAATTATTAGTATTAGTTTCCATGTTAGCTGTTATGTTCTCTCTTGCAGGATGTGGTGAAGAATTTGACAAGCCTTTCGATTACGATGAAAGAGAAGTTGCTGTTCATGCAATGAATTCCTTTATGGCGTATGAGAAAATTACTGATGAATATATTGATTATTACATTACTAGTGGTAATGATTATGAAAAGTCAGCAGTAAAGGGTATTGTTCAAGCTAGGGAAGCTGATAATGTTGGTGCATTTGAAGATTATTCAGCAACTGTAACATCTCTTAGTAGTGGTATAATTACTTTAGAAGATGCAGATGTTGAAATTGAAAATAATAAAGATTATATTGTTGTAGTTTTAACAAATAATGCTGAAAATAGAGATGTTGAAATCAGAGTAAAATACGTTGAGAACGGAGAGTATTATATTAAGTACAACGAAATTCTTGTACAAAATGGTATGGAGAGTCTTGAGTCATATAAGAATAATGCTCAGCTTATCTCTGATAGCTATGGTGTTTCTATAGAAGATATTTGTTTACAGGCTGGAGTTTCTTCATTAGATGAACTTTACCAGAAGGATTTGAATTCTGTTCATGAGTCTCTTGCAGCCAATGGAATATATCCATATTTAGAAGAAGAAATGGTTGTAACTGCTGTCTACTCTAAAAAAGAACTTATTGGACAGGCTGGTATGAATACACTTATTGGTATGGGAACAGTATTTATCGTACTTATATTCATATCATTTATCATTTCATTATTTAAATATTTGCCTGCACTTTTTGCTAAGAAACCAAAAGTTGAGACAGAGAAGAAGGTTGAAACTCCAAAGGCAGAGTTGAAACCTGTTGTAACAACCAAGACAGAAAATCTTACTGATGACTCACAGCTTGTAGCAGTGCTTACAGCTGCTATATATGCATATGAAGCTCAGTCAGGTAATAGTGCAGTAAGTAAGGACAAGCTTGTTGTTCGTTCTATAAAGAGAGTTAGAAAGTAATTTTACAACTATTTAGGAGGATATTAAAAATGAAGAATTATAGAATTACCGTTAATGGTACAGCATATGACGTAGCAGTAGAAGAATTAGCAGCAGGTGCAGTAGCATCAGCTCCAGTAGCAACTGCAGCCCCAGTAGCAACTGCAGCCCCAGTAGCAACTGCAGCCCCAGTAGCAGCCCCAGCAGCTCCAGCTCCAGCAGCTCCAGCTCCAGCGGCATCAGGTTCAGCAGGTAGCGTAGTAGTATCTTCACCAATGCCAGGTAAGATATTAAGTGTAAAAGCAAGTGTTGGACAAGCAGTTAAGAAGGGTGATGTTATTCTTGTGCTTGAAGCTATGAAGATGGAAAATGAAGTAGTTGCTCCAGAAGATGGTACAGTTGCTAGCATTAACGTTTCAGCAAACGATTCAGTTGAGGCTGGAGATACATTAGCAACATTAAACTAATTACCGGTAGATATTTACCTAAATTAACAGGAGGTAACGCTAAATGAGCGGTTTTTCAGACGTATTAACGAATCTAGCTCTTCAGACCGGTTTTGCAACTCTTACATGGAAGCATTATATTATGATTTTAGTTGCATGCTTCTTTATGTATCTTGCAATAGTAAAGGGATTTGAACCATTACTTTTAGTACCAATTTCATTTGGTATGTTCTTGGTTAATATGTTCCCTGGTATTATGGATGAGGGCGGATTATTACATTATTTCTACTTACTTGATGAGTGGAGTATTTTACCATCACTTATATTTATGGGTGTTGGTGCGATGACAGATTTCGGTCCACTTATTGCTAATCCAAAAAGCTTTATACTTGGTGCAGCAGCACAGTTTGGTATTTATTCAGCATATTTCCTTGCATTCCTTATGGGATTCAATGGCAAGGAAGCAGCAGCAATTTCAATTATTGGTGGAGCAGACGGTCCTACATCAATTTTCCTTGCAGGAAAGCTTGGAATGGGTGGAACTCTTATGGGTCCTATAGCAGTAGCAGCTTATTCCTATATGGCTCTTGTACCTGTTATTCAGCCACCTATTATGAAGCTTCTTACAACTGATAAGGAGCGTCACATTAAGATGGGACAGCTTCGTCCAGTAACAAAGCTTGAGAAGATTCTCTTCCCAATTATTGTTACATTAGTAGTTGTTATGATTCTTCCTACAACAGCTCCACTTGTTGGTATGCTTATGTTAGGAAACTTATTCAGAGAGTGTGGAGTTGTTAAGCAGCTTACTGAAACAGCTTCAAATGCAATGATGTATATCGTAGTTATCTTACTTGGTACATCTGTAGGTGCTACTACTAGTGCAGATGCATTCCTTCAGTTAAGTACACTTAAGATTGTTGCCCTTGGTCTTGTGGCATTTGCTTTTGGTACAGCGGCAGGTGTAATCTTTGGTAAGATTATGTGTTGGGCAACTAAGGGTAAGGTTAACCCACTTATAGGTTCAGCAGGTGTTTCTGCGGTTCCTATGGCAGCAAGAGTTTCACAGAAGGTTGGAGCAGAATATGACCCTACTAACTTCCTTCTTATGAATGCAATGGGACCTAACGTTGCGGGTGTTATCGGTACTGCAGTTGCAGCCGGAACATTCCTTGCTATATTTGGTGTATAATTATATTTACAGGAGGTTAGAGAAATGGCAGTAGAAAAGAAACCGGTAAAGATTACCGAAACTATATTACGTGATGCTCATCAGTCACTTATAGCTACAAGAATGACTACAGAGCAGATGCTCCCTATCATCGAGAAGATGGATAAGGTTGGATATCATTCAGTTGAGTGCTGGGGTGGAGCAACATTTGATGCATCACTTCGTTTCCTTAAGGAAGATCCATGGGAAAGACTTAGAAAGATTAAGGATGGTTTTAAGAACACCAAACTTCAGATGCTCTTTAGAGGACAGAATATCTTAGGATATCGTCACTATGCAGATGATGTTGTGGAATATTTTGTTCAGAAGTCAATTGCAAATGGTATTGATATTATTCGTATCTTTGACTGTTTAAATGATATTAGAAACCTTGAGACAGCTGTTAAGGCTTCAAATAAGGAAGGTGGTCATGCTCAGATAGCTCTTTCTTATACATTAGGAGAGGCTTATACTCTTGATTATTGGAAGGATATGGCTAAGAAGATTGAGGATATGGGTGCAAATTCTATCTGTATCAAGGATATGGCTGGTCTTCTTGTACCATATAAGGCTACAGAGCTTGTTACAGCACTTAAAGAGAGTACATCACTTCCTATTCAGCTTCATACACACTACACTTCAGGTGTAGCTTCTATGACATACATGAAGGCTGTTGAGGCTGGTTGTGATATTATTGATACAGCTATGTCACCACTTGCTCTTGGTACTAGCCAGCCAGCAACTGAGGTTATGGCAAAAGCATTTGAGGGTACAGAGTATGATCCAGGCTTTGATGAGAATCTTCTTGTTGAGATTGCTGATTACTTTAAGCCTATGAGAGAAGAGTGGTTAGCTAATGGTCTTCTTAATCCAAAGGTTATGGGCGTTGATATTAAGACACTTCTTTATCAGGTACCAGGTGGTATGCTTTCAAACCTTGTATCACAGCTTAAGGAGATGGGTGCTGAGGACAAGTTCCAGGAGGTACTTGAGGAGGTTCCACGTGTTCGTAAAGATTATGGTGAGCCACCACTTGTTACTCCATCAAGCCAGATTGTTGGTACTCAGGCAGTTCTTAATGTTGTAACTGGAGAGAGATATAAGATGTGTACTAAGGAGTCTAAAGCTCTTGTTGCTGGTGAGTATGGTCAATCTGTACTTCCAGTAGATCCAGAGGTTAGAAAGAAGGTTATTGGTGATCAGGAGCCTATAACTTGTAGACCAGCTGATTTACTTGAGAATGAGTTAGACAAGTTGGAGAAGGAAATGGCTCAGTACAAGAAGCAGGATGAGGATGTTCTTTCATATGCTTTATTCCCACAGGTTGCTATGGACTTCTTTAAGTACAGAGAAGCTCAGGAAACAGGTGTTGATGCTTCACTTGCTAATTCTGAAAACAAGACTTATCCAGTATAATATATAAATTACTAAAGAGACGGAGTAGGTTATCCTGTTCCGTCTCTTAAAAATATAAATGGAGCAATAATATGAGTAAAGAAGCTGTTAATGATAAAAATTTCAATCAGGTAAAAAAGATAATAATAAATGAAAAGAAGAAAAGAATATCTACTACTAAAATTATAATACTTGGATTTTTATTTGTAATTCTTGTAGGAACCATTCTTTTATCTCTTCCTATATCAAACGTAGAAGGGAATGTAGATATTTTGACTGCGCTATTTACATCTACTACATCTGTTTGTGTAACAGGTTTAGTTGTTGTGGATACTTTTTCTTATTGGACCTTGTTTGGTAAGGTTGTTATACTTGTATTGATACAGATTGGTGGTATGGGCATTATTGCTATAATATGTGGGATGATGCTTATGCTACATAAAAAAGTTAACTTAAAGGAACGATTGATTATTCAAGATGCGTATAATCTTAATAATCTTCAGGGGGTAATAAAATTTGTAAAAAAGATAATAATAGGCACCTTTGTTGTTGAATTTGTAGGTGCCTTACTATATATGATTGTTTTTATTCCGGAATTTGGAATTGCAAGGGGGATATGGTACTCCATATTTAATTCTATATCTGCTTTTTGTAATGCAGGAATAGATATTATTGGGCCAAGTAGTATGATTCCTTATCAAAGCTCACCCCTTGTTTTAATTACCACTATGATGCTTATCTTTAATAGTGGTATAGGTTTTGTAGTATGGTGGGATGTTATAGATGTTGCAAAACAAATTCTTAAGAAAGAGATAAAACCAAGAGATTTCATCTCAAAATTAACTATACATTCTAGATTAGTTTTATCTGTTACATTTTCGTTAATTTTTTCTGGAGCAGCGTTAGTTCTTTTGTTTGAGTGGAATAATAAAGGAACTATTGGTAATATGAGTCTGTTTGACAAGATTCTAAATAGTTTGTTTCAGTCTGTTACCTTAAGAACTGCAGGATTTGCGTCTTTTAGTCAGGGTGATATGGAAGGTGCATCGGTGCTTGTTTCTATTGTTCTTATGCTCATAGGTGGTTCTCCTGTTGGTACTGCTGGAGGTGTAAAAACTGTCACTGTTGCTGTTTTGTTTTTTGCTGTTGCTGCAGTTATTAAGGGTCGAAATGAAGCTATTGTTTTTAATAGAAGTATTAATCAGGATTTAATTAGAAAATCATTGGCTGTTGTACTCATAAGCTTGGTTGCTTTTGTTGTATTATCAATTCTTTTGATGATAACTAATGATTTTACTATGGAAGATTCTCTGTTTGAAGTGGCTAGTGCTATAGCTACTGTTGGTCTTTCCCGAGGCATTACAGCTGATTTAAATACAGCTGGACAATTAATTATAATTATAGGAATGTATTTGGGACGTATAGGACCTATATCTATGTTTATAGCATTTAGTAATAAATACAGCATAAAAAATTCATTACATTATGCTGAGGCAGATTTGATTGTTGGATAATAAAGGAGGTAGCGATGAAGAAATCATTTGCAGTTATAGGACTTGGAAGATTTGGAAGAAGCATAGCTATGGAACTTAGCAAGTTAGGTGCTGATGTCATGGTTATAGATAATGATGAAGAAAAAATTAATAGATTATCAGATTATGTTACCTGTGCTATTAATGTGGATGTTTGTGATACTGATGCTTTGATAAGCACTGGTATTGCTAATATGGATGCGGTTATTGTTGCAATGGCTGATTATTTGGAGCCGAGTATCATGGGTGTTATAACAGCAAAGGACTTAGGTGTGCCTCTTGTTATAGCTAAAGCAAGAGATCATGTAACAGGTAGTATCTATGATAAGGTTGGCGCAGATAAGGTTGTGTTCCCTGAAAAAGAATCAGGAAAAAGAATATCAAAGCAACTGATGTGTGCTGACTTTTTGGAATTTTTTGAGTTATCAGATAGTGTAAGCTTAATTGAATTAATGCCTAAAAAAGAATGGGTAGGAAAATCATTAAGAGAGCTTAATCTTAGACGTGATTATAAGATTAATGTCATTGCAGTTAAGGAAAACGAAGATGTTAACGTTGCAATGGATCCAGATGAACCGCTAAAGGCAGATTGTCCGTTAATTATAACAGTGAGAAAAGAAGATATGAAGAGGCTTATGTAATGAAAAAAGTAACTATCGTTGGGGGCGGTGCTGCTGGAATGATGGCAGCGATAATTGCTTCTAAAAATGGGAAAAAAGTAACCTTAATAGAACAAAATGAAAAGCTTGGTAAAAAACTTTTCATAACAGGTAAAGGAAGATGTAATATAACAAATGCTTGTGATATAGAAGATTTATTTCAAAGCGTTGTAACAAATCCCAAGTTTTTATATAGTTCATTTTATTCTTTTTCCAATGATATGGTAATGGATTTCTTTGAAAAAATTGGATTGCCTTATAAAGTAGAAAGAGGGAATCGTGTATTTCCTTTATCAGATCATTCGTCGGATGTTATTAAGGTATTGGAAAGAGAAATGAAAAATAATGGTGTAGAGATATTACTAAATACCAAGGTATCTTCTATAATAGTTGAAAACAACACCTGTAAAGGTGTAAATATTAAGGGTGGTAAAGCAATTTATTCTGATAGCGTAATTGTTGCAACTGGTGGTGTTTCGTATCCTCGAACTGGTGCTTGTGGAGATGGATATAAATTTGCGAAATCTGTAGGACATAGTATTATAGAAACTAAGCCTTCCTTGGTGCCTTTTGAATTAGCTGATTCTTGTTGTAAAGACTTAATGGGTATTTCATTAAAAAATGTGTCAGCTACAATATACGCAGATGGAAAGAAAATATATTCCGACTTTGGAGAGATGTTATTTACCCATTTTGGGGTCAGTGGACCGATTATTATAAAAGCAAGTGCCTATATTCATAAGTATTTAGATAAGGATTTAACCTTAACAATAGACTTAAAACCTGCACTTGACGAGAAACAATTAGATGAAAGGCTTATTAAAGATTTTAATATATTTATTAATAAACAGTTAAAAAATGGTTTGGAGAAATTATTGCTTAGGTCTCTTATTCCAGTTATAATTGATAAGGCTGGCTTAGATGGTGATAAGAAAATTAATGAACTTACTAAAGAGGAAAGACATAAGCTTCTTATTACTATAAAAAATGTTCCATTTAAAATAACAGGTTTAAGAGGATGGGATGAAGCTATAATTACCAAGGGTGGAGTTAAAGTAAAGGAGATTGACCCTGGAACAATGGAATCAAAACTTACATCAGGATTGTATTTTGCTGGAGAGGTGTTGGATTTAGATGCATTAACCGGTGGATTTAATCTTCAGATTGCATGGTCTACAGGATATTTGGCAGGTTTGAACTGTTAAAGTAATAATTATAATATAATTAGAATGCGCATAAAAGGAGAAACATAATGGCAAGTATTGCAATTGATGGTCCTGCTGGAGCAGGAAAAAGTACCATAGCTAAGCAGGTAGCTAAACAATTAGGTTATATATATGTTGATACTGGAGCAATGTATAGAGCGATAGCTCATTATCTTGTGCAAAACAATATTAATATAGAAAATAATGATGAGTTAAAATCTGCTTGTGAAAGTATTGATATAGCTATAAAATACGAAAATGATTCGCAACAAGTGTATCTTAATGGAGAAAATGTAACTTCATTTTTAAGAACTGAGGAAACAGGTAATATGGCATCAAAGTCATCAGCAAAAGCTCCTGTTCGTGAAGCTCTTCTTGGGTTACAAAGAGATATGGCAAAAGAATATAATGTTGTAATGGATGGAAGAGACATAGGTACAAATGTGTTGCCTGATGCAGAAGTAAAAATATATCTTACAGCTTCATCAAAGGAAAGAGCTAATCGTCGATATAAAGAGTTAGTTGCAAAAGGTGAAACAGCTGATTTAGACCAAATTGAAGCAGATATTATTGAAAGAGATGAACGTGACATGAACCGTGATATTGCTCCTCTTAAGCAGGCAGATGATGCGGTTTTAGTGGATAGTTCATTTATGACTATTGATGAAGTTGTTGCTACGATTATGTTAGAAGCTAAAAAGATAGCTTAAATATTATATAATTAAAATCAGGGGTTAATATGGAGATTGTATTAGCGAAAACAGCTGGCTTTTGTTTTGGCGTTAAGAGAGCTGTAGATACTGTTTATAACGAAATAAATGATGATAAAGAAGTTGAAGTTTTCACTTATGGTCCAATAATTCATAATGAAGAGGTTGTCGATGACCTTGATAAAAAGGGAGTAGTTGTTATTGATGAAAATAAATCTCTTTCGGATTATTTTCAAGATGATAAAAAGCATAAGGTGATTATTAGATCTCATGGTGTTGGAAAATATGTGTATGAAGAACTAGAGAAATATGGTGTGCAAATTATAGAAGCTACATGTCCATTTGTTAAAAAAATCCATAAAATAGTTGCTGAGGAAAGTTCTAAAGGTAAGGAAATTATAATAATAGGTGATGAAAATCATCCAGAGGTAATTGGAATCAAGGGATGGTGTTTGAATGAACCAATTATACTTGATAATAAAGAAAATGCTGAAAAAATTACGTTAGATTCCTATAAAGAATACGTTATTGTTGCTCAAACAACATTTAATAATATAAAATTCAAAGAATTAGTTGAAATATTTACAAAAAAAGATTATAATGTTTATGTTTATTCAACTATTTGTAATGCTACATGGGAGAGACAAGAAGAAGCTAGACGATTGGCATCTGAAGTTGATACTATGATAGTTATTGGAGGTAAAAATAGTTCGAATACTCAAAAGCTTTATAATATAAGCAAAAAAGAATGCAAAAATACTTACTACATTCAGACACTTGTTGACTTGGATTTAACTGTTATTGAATCCGCTAAGAGGGTAGGTATTACAGCGGGGGCATCTACCCCAAATCATATTATTAAGGAGGTTCAAGACAGTATGTCAGAATTAAGTTTTGAAGAATTATTAAACCAATCAGAAGAAAATGGTAATGCAGTAAGACCAGGTAGCGTTATCGAGGGAAAGGTAATTGGCGTAAAGTCAGATGTTATTTACGTAGATATTCAGTATAAGGCTGACGGTATTATTACAAGAGCAGAGTATTCTAATACTCCAGGTTTAGATCTTACAACTGTTGTAAATGTTGGAGATCCTATAACAGTTAAGGTAATTAAGACAAACGATGGAGAGGGACAGGTTCTTCTTTCATACAAGAGAGTAGCTGCTGAGAAGTCATATGAGAAGCTTCAGGAAGCTTTCGATAATCAGACAGTCCTTTCTGCTAAGGTTACTGAAATCTTAAAGGGCGGAATTGGTGTTATGGTTGATGAGTGTAAGGTGTTCATTCCAGCAAGTCTTGTATCAGATACTTTTGAGAAGGATCTTGATAAGTATTTAAATCAGGAAGTTGAATTTGTTTTAACAGAGTTTGCACCTAAGAAGAGAAGAGTTATTGGTGATAGAAAGCAGTTACTTGTTGCTAACAAAGCAGAGGCTGCTAAGAAATTATTTGATTCAATAAATGTTGGTGATGTTGTAGAAGGTACAGTTAAGAATGTAACTCCATTTGGTGCATTTATTGATTTGGGTGGTGCAGATGGTCTTCTTCATATTTCAGAGATGTCATGGGGTAGAATTGATGATCCTAAGTCAGTTGTTAAGGTTGGAGATTCAATTAAGACTTTCATTAAAGATATTAATGGTGAGAAGATTGCACTTAGCTTAAAGTTTGATGATAATAATCCATGGGTTAAGGCTGCTGAGAAGTATGCAATTGGAACAGAGGTTTCTGGTAAGATTGCTAGAATGACTGCATTTGGTGCTTTTGTTGAGTTAGAGCCAGGTGTTGATGCACTTCTTCATGTATCTCAGATTTCAAATGAGCATGTTGAAAAGCCAGAGGATGTTTATAAGATTGGACAGGAGATTACTGCTAAGGTAGTAGACTTCAAGGAAGAGGATAAGAAGATTAGTCTTAGTGTTAAGGCATTACTTGCTCCTGTTGAAACTGCTGAAGTTACAGAAGTTACAGAAGAGGAAACTACAGAGGAGTAATTGTATGGCATATGGGTACGAAGAATTCAAGAGAGATGTTTATAAGTTAACAAACATTAACTTGAGCTTGTACAAGGAACGCCAGATGAAAAGAAGAATAGAATCACTGATTACCCGTAAAGGGTTTGATGGATTTGAAAGTTTTTTCCAAGGTATGAAGCAAGATGATGTCTTGCTTCGTACCTTTGTTGGTTATTTAACTATTAATGTTTCTCAATTTTATAGAAATCCAATGCAATGGGAACATTTTGAACAAATAATTATTCCTTATTTAAAAGAACATTATGGTGATAACATAACAATCTGGAGTGCTGCCTGTTCCACAGGTGACGAACCTTATACAATTGCAATGATTATGTCAAAATATTTTTCTCTTGATAAGATAAAAATAACTGCAACAGATATTGATGATGATGTATTAGCGTTTGCTGATGCAGGAATTTATTCTGCAAAAAGTCTAGTTGATTTGCCGAAGGAATATTTAAACGCTCATTTTTCAAAAGTTGATGACAAAAACTATGCAATTTCTGATAAAATTAAGAAATGCGTCACTTTTAAAAAACATAATCTATTAGAAGATAAATACTTTACAAATATGTCTATGATTGTGTGTAGAAATGTAGTTATATATTTTACAGATGAAGCAAAGGATAAGGTGTACAAACAATTTCATGACTCCCTTAGAAAGGATGGCATTTTGTTTATTGGAAGCACGGAACAGATTTTACGTGCAAAAGAGCTTGGCTTTGAAACATTAAAAACATTTTTTTACAAAAAGAAGTAATTCATACTTGATTTAATTAGATTTATATGTTATATTTGTGAAGTTGTGAAAAAAGGGATGGTCCTCTGTGTATTATACATAAGAACGTCTAAAATTATTAGGAGGTCACACATGAACGATATTATTAAGAGCATTGAAGCTGCTCAGATCAAAGAAGTAACTAGTTTTAACGTTGGTGATACTATTAAGGTATATGCTAAGGTTAAAGAGGGTAACAAGGAAAGAATTCAGGCTTTCGAAGGAACTGTACTCAAAAAGCAGGGTGGAAGCAACAGAGCAACATTCACAGTTAGAAAAACTTCTAATGGTGTAGGTGTTGAGAAGACTTGGCCACTTCATAGTCCAACAATCGAGAAGATTGAGGTTATTAGAAGAGGTAAGGTTAGAAGAGCTAAACTTAACTACTTACGTGAGAGAGTTGGTAAGAAGGCTAAGGTTAAAGAGCTTATCAAATAAGAGTTACGATTAACTAGATGACTGGAGATTATACCTTCTCCAGTCATTTTTATAATAATTATTTTTTTTGGAGAATGATATGGGTATGAGATTTAAAAGAAAGCATACTGATTCAGATGATGTGATTAAAACAAAACCTTCAGAAAACAAAGAACATCTTTTAAATAGTATTTTTATATGGTTTGTAGTTGTTTTATCAGGTGCAATTTTTGGTTATGCATTAATTACTTTTGTATTTCAAACTGTACATGTAATTGGACCTTCAATGAATCCTACATTGGAGGATGGTGAAGTTGTTATTGTTAATAAATTTATATATAATGTTTCAGATGTTAAAAGATATGATGTAGTAGCTTATTCTTTGATTGAAGAAGATGGCTATTACGATATTAAACGTATTATTGGTATGCCTGGGGAAGAAATAACTATTAAAGATGGTTTTATTTATGCCGATGGTAAACAGCTTAAAGATTTGCCTTTTACTGATAGGATTATTACATCTGGTTTAGCAGCAGATACTATCTACTTAGGAGATGGTGAATATTTTGTATTAGGTGATAATGTAAATAATAGTGAAGATTCAAGATATTCAAATGTTGGTAATATTTCAGAGGTTGAGATATTAGGTAAAGTAAGTTTTATCGTAAAAGCTGATGATAAAAAAGGTAAGGTAAAATAGTATGAAAGATATTCAATGGTATCCTGGTCATATGACTAAAGCCAAACGTATGATGCAGGAGAACATAAAACTTATAGATATTGTAATTGAACTTGTAGATGCTAGAATTCCACTAAGCAGTAAAAATCCAGATATAGATGAACTAAGTAAGAATAAATTTAGAATGATTCTTCTTAATAAAGTTGATTTGGCTGATTCAAAAGTTACATCACAGTGGGAGAAATACTTTAAAGAAAAAGGTTATTATGTTTATTGTCTTGATTCAAGAAAGAATACTGGAATGAAAACAATAACAGATATGATTCAAGAAGCATGTAAAGAAAAAATTGAAAGAGATAGGAAAAGAGGAATCTTAAATAGACCTATTAGAGCTATGGTTGTTGGTATTCCTAATGTTGGCAAATCAACTTTTATAAATTCATATGCAAAAAAAGCATGTGCAAAAGTTGGTAATAAACCTGGAGTTACAAAAGGTAAGCAATGGATACGCATTAGCAAGAATGTTGAGTTACTTGATACCCCAGGAATTCTATGGCCAAAGTTTGAAGATCAAGAAATTGGAAAAAAATTAGCTTATATAGGTTCGATTAATGACGAAATTATTGAAAGAACAGAATTAGCATATAATTTCATAGAATTTTTAAAAAATAATTATTGTAATGTATTAAACGAAAGGTATAATATTAATGAAGAGCTTTCTAGCTATGATATATTATCAGAGATAGCTATAGTGAGAAAGTGTCTCGTTAAAGGGAATGAACCAGACATTAACAAAGCATCAATTTTATTATTTGATGATTTTAGATCCGGAAAGTTGGGCAGTATAAGTCTGGAAATACCAGAATAATATAGGAGTACCATTATGAATAATGATTTAATGGAAGCAGGGGAATTAGCTGAAGCGGAAAAATCCGTTGAAGACATTCTCTCTGAGAACGAAATTGAGAAAGATAATGCCAAAGAAGAGAAAAAGGCTAACAAAAAAATAAATAAAGAGAATAAAAAGAAATTAAAATCTCAAAAAAAGAAGTCTAAGAATAATACAAAGCCAGAAGATATTAATATAGTTAAAGAGCTTTTGAGTTTAATTGTTTATATTGGAATTGTAGTTATTGCATGTTTTCTTATTATAAATTATGTTGGATGTCGTTCCTTGGTAGATGGAACATCAATGGAAGCCACTCTTCATAATGGAGATAATTTGTGGGTTGATAAATTATCATACACTATTGGCGATCCTGAGAGATTTGATGTCATTGTTTTTTATTATGACGAGGAAACAACATATATTAAACGAATTATAGGTCTTCCAGGAGAAACTGTTCGTATTGATCAAAATGGTAATATTTTTGTCGATGAGATGTTGCTTAAAGAAAACTATGGAAAAGAGCGCATTTTACCACATAATATAGGAAGAGCCAGCCAAACCATTTTATTAGGTGAAGATGAATATTTTGTACTTGGTGATAATAGAAATAATAGTCAAGATAGTAGAATATCATCTGTAGGAAATGTAAAAAGAGAAGATATCCTTGGTAAGGCCGTTCTCAGAATATATCCATTCAAAGATTTTGGAATTGTAAAATAAAATTAAGGACTATACACTGTACTTATATATTTTTTGTGTATAGTCCTTAATTGCATAAAGGAGGTTATTTAACTATTATGAGTACAGAATCAATTAAATACACAGAAATAAATACTGAATACAAACAATTAGATTATGAAAATAGTAAGTCTCTGATTGAATTTATTGATAAATATATAAACGATACAAGAGGAAATGTATCTGCACTGGTAGATAAAGCCACAAAAAAACATGAAAAGCTTTTAGCAGAAATATCTAGAACAGAAACAATGTATTCCTTTGAAGATAAATATCGCGGACTGGGAAATGAATTTATATGCGGTATAGATGAGGTAGGTAGGGGGCCTTTGGCAGGACCAGTTGTTGCAACAGCAATAATTCTTCCGAAAAACGAGAGGATATTATATTTAAATGATTCAAAACAACTTTCTAAGAAGAAAAGAGAAGAATTGTATGATATAATATTAGATAAAGCAATAGCATGTGGTATTGGTGTAGTTTCAGAACAGATAATTGATGAGATAAATATATTACAGGCTACATATAAAGCTATGCAAATAGCAATAAATAATCTTAAGGTTAAACCAGATATTTTACTTAATGATGCAGTAAAAATACCCGATATAGATATTAGGCAGGTTCCTATTATTAAAGGAGATACTTTATCGGCATCTATTGCTGCTGCAAGTATTGTTGCTAAGGTAACCAGGGATAGAATGATGGAAGAATATGATAAAATATACCCAGGTTATGATTTTGGTAAAAGTTCAGGATATGGAACAGCTAATCATATCAAAAAACTTAAGGAAGATGGTCCTTGTGAAATACATCGAAAATCATTTTTAAAGAAAATACTTAATCAAGAGTAAAATACAAAGTATATCAAGGAGAAAGTGAATGAATATCTCAGATAGTACTATAAATTTTAATATTTCAACAAACAATTCTGGAATTAAAGTAAGTACTCCAAGTATTTCTGATGGTGGTGCTGTTACTGCTAATTCTCAGATTACTATGGCCAAAGAAGGACAGATATTCAATGGGAAGATACTTGATATAACTAATAATAAAGTAAGTATTATGCTAGATAATAACAAAACTTTATATGCTCAGATGACTGAGGCAATTAATATGAACATTGGTGACGCATTAACTTTTATGATAAAAGAAAATAATGGTTCCAATGTTTTGATTAAACCATATGGTTCTGGCGTACAGAACATGAAAGATAATGCTATATTCAAGATTCTTGATAGTAATTCTATATCAATTACAGAAAAAAATTATCAAATTACAGAGGGATTAATGAAGAATAATATGCCTGTTGATAAAGGTTCTATGCAAAGAATAATGCAACAGTCATATAAATTTCCGGATGCTTCTATTGATACTATTATTAATTTGAATAAAATTGGTATGCCCGTTAATGAAGCGAATATTGCTCAATATGAAGCATATATGACAAATAATCATCAGTTAACACAAGATATAAGTAATCTTAGTATATCAATAGTAGATATGAATAAAGAAACCGTAAGTAATATACTTAATCAAATGGGGACAACTTCTGAAGAAGGAATTAAGCAGTTATTTTCTTTTAATTCTAATTTGCTTGGGGCGCTTTCTGATACGTATGATAATGCGAATATTGTTATTGATGATATATTAAAGAATGTACAGAATTTTAATGAAAATGATTCGGATATATGGGCGAATGTAGATAATAAACCTAATTTAATTATTGATAATAGTGTAAATACAGATATACCAACTGAATTTACAGATAAACTTACAGATTTTTCTAATAAAATTAATATTAAGCTAGAAAAAATAGAAGTTTTAATAAAAGAACTAAAGAGTGCAGGTATAAGTGATAATATTGTAAATTCAATAATAGATAAATCAGAAACTCCTATGCAATTATTGAATAATATTAATGAGGTTATTTCTCATTCAAAGACATTAAATATTAATTCAGAGAATATAAAAGATTTACTGTTAAGTGATTCTTATAACCAGGTTTTGTCTGAAACAATTAAGGATAAATTATCACTTAACCCTAAAGATATGGATAATCCAAAGGAAATTGATGATTTATATAAAAGTATATATGATAAAACAAATAAGTTATTAGATGCATTTTCATCAGGTGGCAATTCACAAGCAGGAGATAACATGTCTCAGGCAGCGAAGTCTATGCAACAAAGAATAGATTTTATGCAAAACTTAAATAATATGTTTGCATATGCTCAGTTGCCAATAAAATTAGATTCTAATCAAATGAACTCAGATTTATTTGTTTATATGAATAAAAGAAATTTGAGGGGAAATAAGGAAGATGTAAGTGCATTATTGCATCTTGATATGGATCATCTTGGTGCAACTGATGTACATGTAAGTTTGCATGGCACCAATGTACATACCAAATTCTATGTAGAAGATGAACTTAGTGCAAAGATTATTGATGAACACATGACAATGCTAGAAAAAGCAATTAGTGAAAATGGATTTAATCTTACAAATGAAGTGATAACTAGGGAACCTACACTTGCAACAGGACCTAATATGGCAATTAAAGAAATGTTAGGGGATGATTTGGAAAAAAGTGTAAAAAGATACTCGTTTGATGTTAGAATGTAAGGTGATATTATGTCAGAAAAAAACAATTTAAATCAACCTAAAAAAAAGGCTGTTGCTCTTTTGTATGACCCATCTAATCAAGCTCCACAGGTTGTAGCTTCTGGTAAAGGTGTATTAGCAGATAAAATAATCGCTACAGCCAAGGAAAATGATGTGCCTTTATATAAGGATACTAATCTTACGGAAACGCTTCTTAAGCTTGATATAGGTGATTGTATACCACCAGAGTTATATGGAGTCGTAGCTGAAATATTGGTATATGTTGACAGAATGGATAAAATTAGGGAGAAAATTGATAGGGTAAATGGATAGAATGGATAATAAAAGGAAAACAGGCACTACATATGAAGAATTAGCAATAAAGTATCTTGAATCAAAAGGATACTTTATAATACAGAAAAATTTTCAAGTTAGGCAAGCTGAAATAGATATAATAGCCAGACAAGGTAATACTATTGTATTTGTAGAAGTTAAGTATAGAGCAAGTAGTGCTAGTGGTCATCCGTTGGAAGCTGTAACTATTGCTAAGCAGAAAAAAATCTGTAAGGCAGCATTATTTTATATGAATAATAATAAAATTTCTCCAGATAATTCAAATTTTAGATTTGATGTTATAGGCATTCTTGGTGATGAGATTACCCATATTGAGAATGCTTTTGATTTTATAATATAGTAAGGAATAAATATGAATAGATTAAATGAATTAAAATATAGAAATAAAGTAGTAAATAATAGAACTACAAAAATTGATGTTATTGATGTATCTGGTAACGGGGATTTAGTTCCTGTTATTAAATATAAGGCTTTTGAAGAGTATCCTAATGTTGTACATGGTTTTTCTACTAGGTTAGGTGGAGTGAGTTCAGAACATTTGTATAGCTTAAATTTGAGCTTTTCAAGGGGAGATGAATTAGATAATGTTATAACTAATAATCTTAGATTCGCGAAAGCTGTTGGTTACGACTTTGATAATCGAGCATTTTCAGATCAGGTTCACGATGTGAAGATTTATGTAGTTACAGAAAAAGATAAAGGAAAAGCTGAAAAGTTAAAAGATATTATTAAGAATATAGATGGTTTAGTTACAAATATTAAAGATATACCATTAATAACCTTTTATGCAGATTGTGTTCCATTATATTTTTTTGATAAGATTAATAATGTTGTTGGTCTTGCGCATTCTGGTTGGAAGGGAACTGTTAATAATATTGCTAAAGAAATGATTAAAACAATGAAAAATACATATGGAACTAATCCGGAAGATGTTATTGTTGCTATAGGTCCTTCTATATGTATGGATTGCTACGAGGTATCAGATGATGTGGCAAATCAATTTATCAATAATTATGATAGTTTGGAGATTGAACACATACTTTTAGATAAGGGAAATGGAAAGTATCAGTTAAATCTACATGAAGCGTGTAAGTATAATTTGTTAAATTCTGGTGTTTTAGAGAAGAATATATCTATGCCAGATATTTGTACATGCTGTAACCCTGATATTATGTATTCTCATAGAGCATCTAATGGGCTTAGAGGTAATTTAGCAGCGGTTATTATGATTAAATAATTATATTATTTTACAGAAAGGAATAAGTGCAATATGAAAAAGCATCTTATTGAAAATGTAATAGTAGATAGTATTGCATGGGAACTTGAGATAGAAGCAGGTGATTATCTTGTTTCTATAAATGATAAAGAAATAAATGATATCTTTGATTATCATTATCTTTGCGAAGATGAATACCTTGAAATATTAATAGAGAAAAAGAATGGAGAAGAATGGCTTCTAGAGGTTGAAAAAGATGAAGATGAAGAATTAGGTCTTGTTTTTTCTGATTCTCTTATGGATAAATATAAAAGATGTCACAATAACTGTGTTTTTTGTTTTATTGATCAAAATCCAGAAGGTATGAGAGATACTATTTATTTCAAAGATGATGATACAAGACTTTCATTTTTGCAAGGAAATTATGTTACATTCACTAATTTACAAGATAAAGATATAGATAGAATAATAGAATATAAATTAGCACCAATTAACATTTCTGTTCATACAACCAATGAAGAGTTAAGATGTAAGATGCTTAATAATCGTTTCGCTGGTAAAGTAAATTCTATTATGAAACGATTATATGATGCTCAGATTCCTATGAATGCACAGATTGTTCTTTGTAAAGGACTTAATGATGGTGAAGAACTGGAAAAAACATTAACAGATTTATTTCAATATGCCCCTGTTATGCAAAGTTTATCCATAGTACCCGTTGGTCTTACTAAACATAGAGAAGGACTTTACCCATTAGAAAGCTTTAATAAGGACGATGCTATAAAGTTAATTAAAACTGTAGAAAAGTATCAAGCTTTAGCATTAGAAAAGGGTGTAAATCATTTTGTACATGCCAGTGATGAATGGTATATCAATGCTGGTATTGATTTTCCTGATGAAGACAACTATGATGGATATATTCAATTGGAAAATGGTGTTGGTATGTCTAGATTATTGTTAAATGAGTTTGATGATGCCATTAATGATTATTTAGAGGAACATGGTGGACCAAATTATATTAATAAAAAGGTAACAACTATTACTGGTGTTTTGGCCTATGAGACCAAGCTACAGCTTAAAAGTAAGCTAAAAGAATGCGCACCAAATATAGAATTTAATATATATCCTATAGTTAATAAATTTTTTGGTGAAAAGATTACTGTAACTGGACTTCTTACAGGTCAGGATATTATTAATCAGTTAAAAGATAAGGATTTAGGTGATGTATTACTAATTCCTTGCAATACACTCAAAAGTGATGAGGATATTTTCCTTGATGATGTTACATTAGAGGAACTTCAAAATGCTTTACAAGTTAAAGTAGTTGTTGTACAATCTAGCGGTATGGATTTATTTAACAGGATTATTGAAACGGAGAGTTAAGACATGGGAAGACCCGTAGTAGCCATTGTAGGCAGGCCAAATGTTGGTAAATCAACTCTTTTTAACACCCTTGCAGGTGATAAGATATCAATTGTTCAGGATACTCCTGGTGTTACAAGAGATAGAATTTACGCAGACGTTAATTGGTTAAATTACAATTTTACAATTGTTGATACAGGTGGAATTGAACCTGAAAGCAACGATATTATTTTAAAGAGTATGAGAGAACAGGCTGAGATAGCTATATCTACGGCTGATGTTATCATGTTCATTACTGATGTTAGGCAAGGACTTGTAGATGCTGATGGTAAAGTTGCCGATATGCTTCGTCGATCTGGGAAACCAGTGGTTCTTGTTGTTAATAAGGTTGATAGCTTTGAGAAGTTTATGCCGGACGTATATGAATTTTATAATCTTGGCATAGGTGATCCTATGCCTGTTTCTGCTGCCTCACAGCTTGGTCTTGGAGATATGCTTGATGAAGTAGTAAAGTATTTTGATGCTTCCGCAACAGAAGAAATTGAGGATGAGAGACCTAGAGTTGCCATAATTGGTAAACCAAATGCTGGAAAATCTTCAATAATTAATAAACTTTTAGGTGAAGATAGAGTTATTGTTTCGGATATTGCTGGTACAACAAGAGATGCAATAGATACCACAATTACTAGAAATGGCACAGAGTATGTATTTATAGATACTGCTGGACTAAGAAAGAAAAATAAAATAAAGGAAGAAATTGAACGTTATAGCATAATTCGTACTGTTTCAGCTGTAGAAAGATGTAATGTTGCGGTTCTTGTAATTGATGCCACTGAAGGAATTACAGATCAGGATACAAAGATAGCAGGAATTGCTCATGAGCGTGGTAAGGGTATGATCATTGTTGTAAATAAATGGGATGCTCTTGAAGAGAAGAATGACAAATCTGTTTATAAGTTTACAAATAAGATTAGAGAAGAATTTGCTTATATGCCTTATGCTGAGATACTTTTTGTATCCGCTAAGACTGGTCAAAGACTTCCAAAATTATTTGAAACCATTGATGCTGTTATAGAGAATCATTCACTGCGTATAGCTACAGGTGTATTAAATGAGATAATGGCTGAGGCTGTTGCTTTAAATCAGCCACCTTCTGATAAGGGTAAGAGACTTAGACTATATTATATTACCCAGGTTTCTGTAAAACCACCTACATTCGTAATTTTTGTTAACGATAGGGAACTTATGCACTTCTCATATACCAGATATATTGAGAATAAAATTAGAGAAGCATTTGGTTTTAGAGGAACGCCACTTAAATTTATTATACGCGAGAGGAAAGAAAAATGATAATATATAGATTACTTTGTTTACTTGGTGGATACTGTTTTGGTATGATTCAGACTTCTTATATTTACGGAAGAATGAATGGTATTGACATTAGAGAACATGGTAGTGGAAATGCTGGAACTACAAATGCACTTAGAGTTCTCGGTAAGAAAGCAGGTATTATAGTATTCTTTGGCGATTTACTAAAAGGTTTTTTTGCAGCCCTTGTAGCTAGACTAATTTTTAACCAAATATGTCCGGATGATGTATACCTATATATAGCTTATGCAGGCTTTGGAACAATTTTAGGACATAATTTCCCATTTTATCTTAAGTTTAGAGGTGGAAAGGGTATAGCTGCTACAGGCGGTGTAATCTGTGGTTTCTTAGACCCAATCTTGGTGTTAAGTGCAGCAGTTGTATTTTTTGGATTATGTATTATTACAAAATATGTTTCTGTAGCTTCTATATGCTTAGTTATTAGTTTCTTTATAGAATATACATTATCAGCTATAAACGAAAGATATTCTTTCGATTTAAGTAATCCTGATTCAAAAGCGGCTATGATAGAAAGCATTATAATAGTTGGTATAATGACAATTATGGCTATTTATCGTCATAAAGATAATATTAAGAGACTTATTAAGCATGAAGAAAATAAACTTTTTTCCGGCAAGAAAAAAGAAGCATAAATAGGAGGTTTTTGTATGAATATAGGTGTTCTTGGAGCTGGTAGCTGGGGAATAGCCCTTACAAAGCTTTTAAGTGGTAATGGACATATGGTTACAGTTTGGTCCATAGATAAAGAAGAGATAGCTATGTTAAATGAACATAGAGAGCATTTGTCAAAGCTTCCAGGTGTAAAAATCGGAGATAATGTTTCATTTACAACGGATGTAAGGGAGGCTTGTGATGATAAACAGATGTTGGTTATGGTTGTCCCATCACCATTTATAAGAAGTACAGCTAAAACAATCGCTCCTTATGTTACAAAGGAACAAATAATTGTTAATGTATCTAAAGGAATAGAAGAAAGTACCCTTATGACTTTAACTGAAGTTATATGTGATGAGATAAAAGATGCAAATGTAGCTGTTCTTTCTGGTCCTAGTCATGCAGAGGAGGTTGGTAAAGGAATGCCAACCACAGTGGTTGCTGGAGCTTCTACAAAAGAGATTGCTGAACTTGTACAGGATACATTTATGAGTGATTATTTTAGAGTATACACAAGCCCAGATGTTACTGGAATTGAGCTTGGTGGAGCTTTAAAAAATGTTATAGCACTTGCTGCAGGTATTGCTGATGGTCTTGGTTGTGGAGACAATGCAAAAGCTGCTATTATAACAAGAGGAATAGCTGAAATTTCCCGACTTGGATGCGCTTTAGGGGGTAGTGAATCTACTTTTTCCGGACTTTCTGGAATAGGAGATTTAATTGTTACCTGTGCATCAAAACATAGTCGAAATAGAAATGCAGGTTTCCTTATGGGACAAGGTAAAACCTACAAAGAAGCTTTAGAAGAAGTAAAGATGGTTGTTGAAGGAGTTTATTCAGCTAAAGCCGCTTTAAAACTTAGTCAAAAGCTTAATATTGAGATGCCTATTGTTGAAATGGTTAATAAAATTCTTTTTGAGGATTTACCTGCTGAGGAAGCAATGGTAATACTGTTAACAAGAATGAAAACATCCGAAGATAAGGATTTGATTTGGAAATAATAATATAAAAACATGTTATACCTTCATGCTTTTCTACATATATTTATTGTAAGTGAATATGCTGGATATAGAGCATATTAATACATAAATACATAGCATGGAGGTATTTTTATGGACATTTATAATGATATTAAAGTTAGAACTAATGGAGAAATATATATTGGGGTAGTAGGACCAGTAAGAACGGGTAAATCAACATTTATAAAACGATTTATGGAACTTATGGTTTTGCCTAATATTAATGATGAATACATAAAACAAAGAACAATAGATGAATTACCACAGTCATCAGGTGGAAAAACTGTTATGACTACAGAGCCCAAATTTATCCCCAAGGATTCAATAGAAACATTTATATCCGATAATGTAAAATGTAAATTAAGGCTTATCGATTGTGTTGGGTATATGGCAAAGGGTGCGGAAGGTCATATGGAGGATGGAAAGGAACGTTTAGTAAAAACACCTTGGTACGATTATGAGGTTCCATTTACAAAGGCCGCAGAAATTGGTACGAAGAAAGTTATATTTGAACATTCAACTGTAGGTATAGTGATAACATCAGATGGTAGTGTTACAGATATTGAAAGAAGTGGTTACATAGAAGCTGAAAATCGTGCAATTTCAGAGCTTAAAGGTTTAGGTAAACCATTTGTTGTGCTACTAAATACAAAAACACCTAGTTCTCAAGGTGTAATTAAAATGGCTAAAGATATGAGCGAACATTATGGTGTATCTGTTATTCCTTTAAATTGTAATGAGTTGTCTAAGAACAATATTTATTCTATTTTTGAACAGTTATTGCTGGATTTCCCTATTAATTCATTGAATTTTAATATTCCTAAGTGGGTTGAAGCGGTTGATTCAGATAATGAAATAAAAAACTATCTAGTTGAACTTTCGAAAAGTATATTTAAAGATGTAAATCATATGAGGGATGTATATAAAATTACTAGTGATTCAGATGAATATATAGAGTCAATCTCAGTTAATAAAGTAAACCTTGCTGATGGAGAAATTAATATAAATATTAAGTTATTTGATAAATATTATTATGATATGTTATCAAAGTTGTTTGGAACAAATATTAATAATGAATATGAGTTTATTAAAGAAGTTTATGATTTGGCAGATACTAAGAATAAATGTAGGAAAGTAAGTCAAGCACTACTTCAGTCTACAAAAACAGGATATGGTTCTGTCACTCCTGAGAAAGCAGAAATTCGTTTAGATCCACCAGAATTAATAAAGTCAGGAAATAAGTATGGTGTAAAATTAAAAGCAAGTGCACCTTCTATTCATTTAATTAAAGCTAATATTACAACAGAAATAGCTCCTATTGTAGGAAGTGAAGAACAAGCAAAAGATCTTATTTCTTATATAAAAAAAGATGGTATGGAAAGAGATGATATTTGGAGTGTTAGTATATTTGGAAAAACAATTAGACAGTTAATTGAAGAAGGATTAGAGAGCAAGATTAATAAAATCAACCAAGAAAGTCAACAAAAGCTTCAAGATACAATGGAGAAAATAGTAAATGATTCAAACGGTGGAATGGTTTGCATTATAATTTAACCTGTGTTAAAATGATTTTCGGAAATTTAACATAAAGGATATTTGTATGCAAGATAAATTAGAGTTTAAAATCAATGAGTTTCAAGGTCCGCTTGATCTTTTGCTACATTTGATTGAAAAAAATAAATTTAATATATTTGATATTCCTATAGTTGAAATTACAGAGCAATATTTAGAGTATGTAAATGCTATGCAAGAGTCTAATCTTGATATAATGAGTGAATTCTTAGTTATGGCAGCTACTTTAATAAGTATTAAAGCAAAGATGCTCCTTCCTAAAGAAGAGGAAGAGGAAGAAGAGGAAGAAGATCCAAGAGCAGAACTTGTGAGAAGACTTCTTGAGTATAAGATGTATAAATATGCCTCTTACGAACTTAAGGATATGGAGATGGATGCTGTAAGAGCATATTATAAAGGTGCTTCAATACCTGATGAAGTAAAGCAATATAAGGAAGAAATAGATCCTGCAGAAGTTGTTGGAGATACGACTTTAGCAATGTTAAATGAAATCTTTAATCAAGTTATGAAACGTACCGTTGATAGAGTAGATCCTATTAGAAGTAAGTTTGGTACCATAGAGAAGGAAGAAGTTCGTATAGAGGATAAAATGGATGAAATACGAACAAGTGTTAAAGGTTTAAAAGGTATTAATTTTAAAACTTTACTAGAGATGCAAGCATCTAAGATTAATATTATCGTTACTTTTTTAGCTGTACTTGAGCTAATGAAGGTGGGAGATATTGTAATTAGACAGGATGAATTATTTGGAGATATTATAATCGACTCTTTAGAGTTGGATTAGTGGAGGAAGTATGGAAGATAGTATAGTTAAGAATCAAGCAGCCATTGAAGCGATACTTTTTTCAATGGGAGATGCAGTTTCTGTAAAAGATCTTGCAAAAGTACTTGAATTGGATGAAAAAGACATAGTCAAATTAATTACAGATATGATGGATAAATACGAAAACGATGAGAGGGGTATTCGTATTGTTAAGCTGGAAGATTCATATCAGCTTTGTACCAAAAATGAATATTATGATATTTTAAGTCAGCTTGTAAATATGCCTAAGAAACATAATCTGACAGATTCTCTTATGGAAACTTTATCTATTATAGCTTATAAACAACCAGTTACAAGACAGGAGATAGAAGCTATAAGAGGAGTGTCTTGTGTTCATGCAATAAATAAGCTTGTTGAATATAAGTTAGTTGCCGAGGTTGGTAGATTGGATGCTATTGGTAGACCTATTTTATTTGGAACAACAGAAGATTTCTTGAGAAGTTTTGGTGTTACGTCTATGGATGAGCTACCAATAATAACTCCTGACAAAATTGAAGATTTTAAACAAGAAGCTATGGAAGAAGCCCAATTAAAAATAGAGGTGTAAATCACCTCTATTTTTTATAGTATACTTTCAATGGATACATTATAATTTTTTGATAAGTCAATGAAATTATCTTTTGTTTTAACCAGTGGTTTTGATAAACTCACTTTATTAATGTAAACAATGTCGCCTTCTTCACCATTGCTTAATTTTACTTTACAGTTCATATAACTATTTACAACATTCTCCAAAAATGTAAGCAAAAATTTTGGATTATATTTACGAAGACCGTTTTCTTCAAAGTTATTTATAACTGTAAATGGACTAAGTGCGCCACGATAAACTCTTTTTGATGTCATAGCTTCGTATATATCTGCAATAGTAACAATTTGTGCAGCCCAGTCAATTTGATTGTCAGTAAGACCAAGAGGATAACCTGTACCATCACATTTTTCATGATGCATAAGAGCAGCATACTGAACATGAATATCTGCATTTTTCTTCTTTAATAAATCATATCCTAGCTTAGAATGAGTTTTAATTATTTTATATTCTTCGTCAGTTAATTTACCAGGCTTTTTTATAATGTCTTCTGGTATAAGGAGTTTTCCTATATCATGAAATAGGCCACATGTAGTTACTATTTCAATATCCTCATCTGATAAATTAAGCCACTTACCAAAAATATTACATATAAGAGAAACATTTAGTGAATGATTAAATGTTGAATCATCATAATCTTTCATAGTTGATAGCATGGTAAATATGCTTAGAGGAGAATCGGTTGATTTAATGATATTTAAGGTTGAATTAAGCATAGTATCAATTTCGATAGATGCATTTTTATGTACTATATCATTTAAGTGATCACTTATATCCTGAACGTTTTTTTCGTATCTTCTCTTGAACTTTTTATATTCAGGTTTAGATTTTACAGTTTCTTCGTCTATTGCAAAATTCTGAAATGAAATATCATCTGATTTTAGTTCTACAGCTTCATCTTCAATTTCAACAAATAAAACATCGTTGCTTACAAGTTTTGATATAATACTTTTGGTGATTACGGTATTTTTAGGCAAAATCAACTTACCCTTAGTTGAATAGGTATCAGTAAGGGTAATCATGCCTTCTTTTAATTCTGATGTAAATTTTGAACCCATATATTTTTTCCTTTGATTTTATACAAGTATTATACATAAAAATGCATTGATTTTCAATTATAAATGTATATTAAAAGAAGACAACTAATATAATGTAATAATGAATATAATTTTGAGATGGTATTATGAAAATTAATAAATTTTTTGTTTGTTTATTGACAGTTATATTGATATTTTCAAATTATAATATAATTTGTTATGGTCAAAATAATAATTCCCAGGTTAATAATCTTTATTCTCTTTCTGCTGCGTTAATTGATGGTGATTCAGGTAGGGTATTATATGAAAAAAATGGTTATGAACAAAGACCAATGGCAAGTACTACAAAAATAATGACATTAATAATTGCATTAGAGTATGGAAATTCAAAGGATATTATATCAGTAAGCTCTTATGCTTCAAAAATGCCGGATGTTCAACTTGGAATTAATGAAGGGGAGCAATACAAATTAGATGATTTGTACTATTCCTTAATGTTAGAAAGTCATAATGATGTTGCAGTTGCAATCGCAGAACATATTGGTGGAAGTGTTGGTGGTTTTGCTTTAATGATGAATAAAAAAGCAGCTGAATTAGGATTAAACAGTACATATTTTATTACACCGAACGGATTAGATGATATAGATAACAAAGGGGTGCATTCAACAACAGCAATAGATCTTGCAAAATTAATGAAGTATTGTGTTATGGAGTCTCCAAAAAGAGAAGAATTTGTTGCGATATGTCAGACTAGAGATTACTCATTCTGTAATTATGATAAAAGTAGAAGCTTTAATGTATATAATAAAAATGCATTTTTAGATATGGTGGATGGCGTTGTTGCAGGGAAAACAGGATTTACAGCTGATGCAGGTTATTGTTATGTTGTAGCTGTAACAAGAGATGATAAAACATTTATAGTAGCTTTATTGGGTTGTGGTTGGCCTAATAATAAGAATTACAAATGGGAAGATACTAGGAAACTAATTGAATATGGATTTGATAATTACTATTATTCTCAAATTACTGATATAGGTACTCCCATGAAAACCGTTGATGTTATAAACGGAACACCTAAAGACTATGTTAATACCTATATTAACGACTACGTAAATATATTAATTTCAAAACAAGATAATATAAAATTAGAATATAACTTACCATATAAAATAAAACCACCGATTAGTCAAGGTGATATTATAGGTAGCATTAATGTAATAGTAAATGATGAAATTATAAGAACTATTAATGTTTATTCTTCCGATACGTCATATGTAAAAGATTATAGGTATTATCTTAATTTACTGGTAGATGTTATTTTTTAGTTACACTTTATTTTTTTATGCATATTATAATATATAAATAGGGGGTAAAGAATTTGAATTTTGCAGTAATAGGAAATGATGCAAGAATGGATTATGTGGCTGAACAATTATATTTTTTAGGTTGTCAGGTTACAAGAAATCTAAATAATTTAAGTTACAAAAGTAATATTATTGTTCCACCACCAGTAAATGATGAATTATGGAACGATTTAGAGCCTTATGCTGATAAAATAAGTATAATATATGGTGGTTCTATATCTGAAAAATTTAAAGAAAAAAATATAGATGTTCCAATCTTTGATTATCTTAGTTGGCATAATGTAATTAGTGAAAATGCTAATTTGACTGCTAAAGGGATAATTAAAGAAGCAATTTCAATGGGAGCATATTTAAAAGATAGTAAAATCATCATTACTGGCTTTGGTTATTGTGGAAAAGCTTTAGCATGTGAGTTAAATTATTATGATACTGAAATTACAATTGCTGTAAGAAATAATATAATAAAAAATGAAATATTGAATTTGGGATATTCATATATTGATTTAAACTCCTTGAGTGATAATAATTTAAAACAATATAATTATATTTTTAATACAGTTCCAGCTTTGGTTATAAATAAGGATGTAATTGATTGCTTAGATGATGATATAATGATTTTTGATATAGCATCTAAACCTGGCGGAGTTGATTTTGAATATTGTAATACTAAATCCATTACTTCAGTTTTAAGTTTAGGTATTCCTGGTAAGAAATATCCTAAAGAAGCTGGATATCTTATAGCAAATGCATGTTTCCAACATTGTAAAAATCTAAGCTAATTTTTTATTCCTATTGTTTTGAAAGGAATTAAAACTATGTTATCAGGGTGTAAAATTGGTTTGGGTATAACTGGATCATTTTGTACTTTTGATAAAATTTTATCACAAATAAAATTTCTTAAAGATGAAGGAGCTGAAGTTACTCCTGTATTTTCGTTCAATACACAGAACATGAATACAAGATTTTATGCTGCAAATGATTTTATAAATAACGTAGAATCCATTACAGGCAATAAGGGTATATACACAATTCAACAAGCAGAACAAGTAGGGCCAAAGAAGCTATTTGATATTATGGTTATTGCACCATGCACAGGTAATACCCTTGCAAAGCTTACAAATGGAATTACAGATACTCCCGTATTAATGGCATCTAAAGCTCATCTTAGAAATGAACGACCATTATTAATAGCTATTTCAACTAATGATGGATTAGGTATGAATTTTCAAAATATTGGTAGAATTATGAATACAAAAAACATTTATTTTGTGCCTTTTGGTCAAGATGATTGTATAAAAAAGCCTAATTCCTTAGTTGCCTATCTTGATAAGCTAAAGCCATCAATACTATCATCGCTAAATGGTAAACAAATTGAACCAGTAATATATTAAAAATAGGGAAGTGACATAAGTTATGTCACTTCCCTTATTGCTTATAATGACAAGGAATATTTTCTCATCCAGTAGTCAATTTGTATTAAATAAGCAAACATTTGAGGTTTTGCCATTAATTGTCCGTACCATGGTTTAACATTATTTTCTGGGCTATTAAGAAGTTGTTCTATAGCGGTAATGTTAAGATATGGCTTTAAAGGAGAAGAATAGTCATTAATTATTTCTCTAATTCTTATTTTTAGTAGCTCTTCATATTTTGGATGATAGGTTTTTGGATATGGACTTTTGGGTCTGTTCATAATATTTTCTGGTAAATAATCCTTTGCAATATATCTAAGTAATCCTTTTGGTGTGTTATTATATAATTTAAATTTCCATGGTATATTGAATACATAGTCAATTAACCTGTAATCAGCGAAAGGAACTCTAGCCTCTAATCCATTATGCATAGATGTTCGGTCCATTCTATCAAGTAGAGTTTGCATAAACCATCTTATATTTAAATAAGATATTCGACGTAGTTTCTTTTCCGCATCGGATTCTAGTGGAAGATAATCAATTTCTGTAACAGTTTTATTATATGCTTTTTTTACGTATTTTTCCATTTGTAATGTGGCTGCAAACTCTGGGTTTAATATAGATTTTCTAAATGTAATATCGCTCATCCATGGGAAAGTGCCCTGGTTAATCATTTCTTCTTTAAAAAACCAAGGATAACCACCAAAAATTTCATCTGCACATTCCCCAGTTAAAGCAACTTTATGTTTTTTTGATACAAGAGAACAAAAATACAAAAGAGATGAGTCTATATCTGCCATATTTGGAAGACATCTTGAATCCACAGATGTTTCAAGTAAATCATATAAGGTTTCGTACTTACAATTAAGATAAGTGTGATCTGAATTTATATAATTTTTCATAATATCAACATAAGGTCTATCTTGACTTAATTGAAAACTATGTGATTCGAAATGTTTATCATTATCTTCATAATCAAAAGAGTAGGTTGCAAGCTTTTCATCTTTAGGGAGATTATTATTACATATTGAACTAACAATGGAAGAGTCAATACCACCTGATAAAAATGTACATATTGGAACATCAGATATCATCTGTGATTTAATGCTATCCTCAAGAAGGAACCTTGTCTTTTCAACAGTTTCATTGAAATTATCCTGGTGAGGTTTAGTTGATAATTTATAATAAAATTTCTTTCTTATTCCTTCTGGAGAGTAGGATATATATTCACCAGGTAACACTTCGTTTATTCCAAAAAAAACGCCAGTTCCGTATGTTTTAGCAGGACCTATAGTGAATATTTCGTTAAATCCACGAATATCAATACTTGGTTTTACTCTTGGGTATTCAAATAAAGTATCGATTTTAGATGCAAAAATTAATGTTTTATTAAGTTCGGTGTAATAAAGTGGTTTTATTCCGAAATGGTCTCTATATAAAAATAAAGAATTTTCTTGTTCATCATATATTGCTATTGCAAATATACCATTAAGTTTTGAAACAAAACCTGGACCATATTTTATAAACATATTTAATATAACTTCAGTATCAGAAGTAGTATTAAAAGTATATCCTTCGGATATTAATCCTTGTTTTAATATTTTATGATTGTAAATCTCCCCATTATATATAATGTGATATTTATTGCCATTAAAAGAGAGGCTCATTGGCTGGCTCCCCTTATCAAGATCTATAATAGATAATCTTGTGTGGGCAAGACAGCAGGAGTTGATTATCTTTGTACCATCTCCATCAGGGCCTCTTCTTTTAATGGACTTAACCATATTATTTAGTATTTTAAAATTATCTTTTGGATTGCTTCCGAAATTAATGTTCGGGTTATAAAAACCAGCAATTCCACACATTTTAATGCTTCCTTTATTATAAACTTTATTCATTATATGCAGTTTATAATAAATCTGCCACTTCTAATAAAAGTTTTTCTGTTTTCTCCCAGCCAAGACATGGGTCAGTTATTGATTTTCCATACACACCATCACCAATTGCCTGGTTTCCATCTTCAATATAACTTTCAACCATAACACCTTTAACTAATTTTTTAATATCGTCATTATGGCGGCAGGAGTGGAGTACTTCCTTAACAATACGTGGCTGTTCAGCCCATTTTTTTCCTGAATTATTGTGATTAGCATCTACAATACAGGCTGGATTTACAACATCAAATTTGCTATATTCGTCAACAAGTCTAACTAAATCATCGTAATGATAATTTGACATTGATTTTCCATATTTATCTAAACCACCTCTTAAAATACAATGTGTATATGGATTTCCAGAAGTTTCTACCTGCATTCCCTTATAACTAAACATATGAGATGTTTGACCTGCAAGACATGAGTTAAGCATAACTGTTAAATCTCCGCTTGTAGGATTCTTCATACCGACAGGTACGTCAATACCACTAGCTGTAAGCCTGTGCATCTGATCCTCTACGCTTCTTGCACCAACAGCATGATAAGCAATTAAATCATCCACATATCTTGTGTTTTCTGCGTAGAGCATTTCGTCAGCAGCAGCCATACCAGTTTCTGCAATTGCTCTTAAATGAAGTTTTCTTATAGCAATTAAACCTTCAGACATATCTGTTTTTTTATTTGGATCTGGCTGATGAACCATTCCTTTATATCCAGCGCCTGTTGTTCTAGGTTTACCTGTATAGATTCTTGGTATAATCAGTATTTTTTCTTTAACTTGTTCCTGAACCTTGGCTAGTCTATGAATATAATCCATAACTGGTTCTTCACTATCTGCAGAGCATGGTCCAATTACAAAAATAAATTTGTCAGAATTCCCTGCAAAAATATCTTTAATTTCATTGTCTCGCTTTTCTTTAATGGATTTTAATTCATCTTTTAAGGGAAGCATACTTTTTAATTCTTCCTCTGTTGGTAATTTTTGAATAATCTTAATGCTCATAATAATTTCTCCTTGTTTATATGAAATATAAATTACTTTAAAGTTTAGCAGTGTAAAGTGGAAAAGTCAATATAATTTATTCATTTTATTTTATTTATCATAGTATAATATACTAATATATAATAATAGGAGTTTATATGAAATATATATTATCCTTCGTATTACCTTTAATATTAACATTAAATTATGGATTCTGTAATTTCAAAATTGCGTATGACGAATCTAAGATAAGTACAAATACAGATTGTTATGTAGATGATAGTGGAGTTGACCTAAATATTACTTCAAAATCAGCTGTATTGATAGAAGCTAAGTCAGGAAAAGTATTATACGAAAAAAATCCAAATGATAAATTAAAACCTGCATCAGTAACTAAAATTATGACTTTATTGCTTTGCTATGATCAAATAAAATCTGGTAATATGAACTATGATGATACCATTACTATATCAGAACATGCAGCATCCATGGGTGGTTCTCAGTGTTTCTTTGAGGCTGGGGAGCAACAAACTGTATTTGATATTATAAAATGTATAGAAATCTCATCTGGAAATGATGCCGCAGTAGCAATGGGAGAACACATTGCTGGTTCTGAAGAAGAGTTTGTAAAATTAATGAATAGTAAAGCAAAAGAATTAGGAATGAATGATACAAATTTTGAAAATGCATGTGGTCTAGATAGTGACAATCACTACACATCCGCTTATGATATTGGAATTATGTCAAGAGAGTTAATAACTAAGCATCCTGAGATATTTGAAATATCAACTATTTGGATGGATCATATTATTCATAAAACATCTAAGGGTGAATCTCGATTTGATTTGGCTAATACTAATAAGTTTTTACGTCAGTATACAGGGGCTAATGGATTAAAAACAGGATATACATCAGATGCGGGATATTGTATGAGCGGTACCGCAACAAGAGATGATATTACATTAATTGCAGTAGTTATGGGGGCTGAAACCAAAGAAATAAGAAATGAAGAAGTAGGAAAACTATTAGACTTTGGATTCTCTAAATGTACAGTTTATACAGACGATAATGTGTTAGACAATACAAATAGTGTGCCTGTAAAAAATGGAGTTAAAAAATATGTTACACCTCAAAAAATTAACGAACATACCATTACGTTAGTTGATGCTGACATAAGTAACATAAAGAAAGACATACTTTTATATGATAATTTAAAAGCTCCAATAAGAGAAGGAGATATCATAGGATTAGTTAAATATACTCATAATAACGAAATTATTGATGAGATACATATTTATTCTTCAGAAAATATATTAAAAAAATCATATTCTTTAAGTATTAGGGATTTATGTAACAGGTTTTTTGTGGTAGAATAACTTGTATTTACGAAAGGAACTAAAGTATGAATTTGATATACATATTTTGCATTATATTTTTAATTATATTAATTTTTGTGATAATTGAAAGTATAATCGAAATAAGACAATTAAAAATTACTAATTATGATATTAAGAATTCTAAGTTGCCTAAAGAATTTATAGGATATAAATTAATTGTATTAGCAGATATTCATAATTGTTTTTATAATTCAAAAAAAATCATAGAAATAATTAAAGAAGAAAAACCTAATGGAGTCATTTTGGCTGGTGATATGCTAGTATATGATGATAATCAAACAATTAATAATATGAAGTCATTAGAATTAATTAAAGAAATTTCAAATTATTCGGACGTGTATTATGCACCAGGTAATCATGAAATGGGATATATGATGAAAAAAAATCACGAATGGATAGACTACGAAAAATGTCTAATAAATAATGACATAGATAATATTTATTATTTGGATAATAAAGTTATAGATATAACAAGAAACAAATCATCTATAAAAATTTATGGATTACATCTTACAGATGGCTATTACAAAAGAATTATTAAGCAACCATTAGATAAAGACGTAATAAATAAATTATTAAATGAATCAGAGACTGATAAATTTAATATTTTGATTGCACATAATCCAGACTATTTTAAAGAATACTGCAATTGGGGAGCTGATCTTGTTATTAGTGGACACAATCATGGTGGACTTATTAATCTACCGATATTAGGTGGTGTAATATCTCCACGTTTAAGGATTTTTCCAAAGTATGATAGTGGACTATTTTATGAAAATGATTGTGTTTTGGTTCTTTCAAGTGGTATAGGTGCACATACATTAAAAATAAGAGTTAATAACAAACCTGAATTAATTATTTTAAAACTAAATGCATAGAATTAAACTATATATGCAATTTAATTCATAAACTTTATAAAGTTTCAATTAATTTGTTGAAAAATATATTAATTTAATATATTATATCAAGGATTATAAATTTTTGTGAGGAATATTGACATGGACGATAAAAATCTGAAAGAAAATACAAATGATTCATTATTAGATAATGAAAACCATGAAAAAAGAGATAATGAGTCAGAAACTAAAGAAAAAGTCGAAGATAATAGTACAAAAAGTACTGAAACTAATGAAAATATTGTAGATAATAATTCGAAGGATATAGAATCAAAGAGTAGTGAAAACAATGATGGAGAATTTGCTATTCCTTTTATTGACCCTACAGTATATACATACAAGAAAAAAAGACATATTAAAAGATATGTTTTGGGTGGAATTATAGGTTTGATACTTGTGGTTTATTTTACTGGTGTCATATATTTCCATAATCATTTTGGAACATATACAACAATTAATGGATATAACGTATCTGGTTATACTGTGGATGAAGTGGAAGAATTAATCTTAAGAGATATGAATGCATATGAGGTTACCATTAGATTTAAGAATGGTGAAGAAAAGATTAATAATGGTGATGGAAGTTTAGATATTAATACA
The DNA here is from genome assembly GCA_015057445.1 of Lachnospiraceae bacterium. Lineage (GTDB taxonomy): Bacteria > Bacillota > Clostridia > Lachnospirales > Lachnospiraceae > Coprococcus_C. The sequence continues at coordinate 55,779 of SVEI01000001.1, forward strand.
TCTGCAACAGTTTCTCATATTAAAGATAATTATAATCCTTTTTTATGGTTTACATATTTGGATACAACTAAAGAACATACTTTAGAGTTCGTAATTAATTATGATAAAGAAACTATGAAGCAGTATATTTCAAAATCTCCATTCATGGACGAAAGTCAAATGAAAGAATCGACAAATGCCAAAGTTCTTATGGAGGACGGAAAGGTTCTTGTTGTTCCAGATGTAACGGGAACAGTTTTAGATAAAGAAAAGGTATATGAAACAATTTTTAACACTTTAGATAGTGGAAATATTATTGTTTCATTAGAAGAAAGTGATTGTTATATTCCAGCAGAGATAACCTTAGATTCTGAAATTATTAAGAAAAGTGCTGAGAATGCAGAAGCTTTTTTAGCTATAGACGCGAATTATGATTTTATGGGAACCATTTATACAATTCCAAAAGAGGATATGTGCTCCATGGCTTATCTTGATGAGGAAACAGGTGAAATAAAATTAAGTAAATCAAATATAGAAATGTATGCAAGACAATTCGCAGAGAAATATACAACAATTAACAAAAAACGTAAATTTAGAACTCATGATGGTTTATTAATATATATTCAAGGTCAAGATGGTTATGGATGGGAAATCGACCCTGATCAAGAGGCTATTGAATTATATGATTGTATGACTAAAATGAAAAGTTTCACAAAAGAACCAGCCATACTTCAGGAAGGTTATGCTTTCTGGGAGCTTAATGATATAGGTGGTAGTTATGTAGAAGTAGATCTTACAGAACAACGTGTTTATGTTTATAAAGATGGATATAGGGTGTATGAAACACCATGTGTTACTGGAAATGATGATTATATTCATAAAACTCCAGGTGGTTTATATGATATTACCTATAAAGCCACATATGTAACTTTAAAAGGACCTGGATATGAATCTCCGGTAACATATTGGATGCCATTTAATCAAGACATTGGATTACATGATGCAACATGGAGAACAGATGATCAATATACTCAGGATAGATATACTTGGGATGGTTCTCATGGTTGTGTTAATTTACCTTTTGCAGCAGCTGCAAAAATATATGAATATGTAGAGGCTGGCTCACCAGTAGTATGTTATTGGGAAGATGAGCTTGAATTTGTTCCTATAGGAGATTAAACTAATTTTATTATGAATAAGATATTATTTGACAAATTATTTGAAGATAGATTGGTTATACTTGATGGTGCCACAGGCAGTAATCTAATGAACTGTGGTATGCCGATTGGAGTATGTACTGAACAGTGGATTTTAAATAATCCCCAACATTTAATTAAGTTACAAAGAGAATATATCAAGGCAGGTAGTAATATAATACTTGCACCTACATTTACTGCTAATAGAATAAAGCTTGCTGAATACGGACTTGAAGATAAAGTAAATGAAATAAATACGCAGTTGGTTGCTTTGTCCAAGAAAGCAGTTGAATTAGAAGGCCATAGAGGTTATGTGGCTGGTGATTTAACCATGACTGGTAAACAGCTAAAGCCAATTGGTGATCTAGATATTGATACTTTAATTGATGTTTATAAAGAACAAGCTAATGCTTTATATAATGCAGGAGTTGACTTGTTTGTAGTAGAAACAATGATGTCTCTTGCAGAAGCAAGAGCTGCTGTCATAGCAATAAAAGAAGTTTGTGATTTACCAATTATGGTAAGTTTAACTTTTAATGAAGATGGCAAAACTTTATTTGGTTCTACCCCTGAATCATCAGTAGTTGTACTTCAATCTTTAGGTGTGTCCGCGGTAGGTATTAATTGTTCCACCGGTCCAAAGGAGATGAATTCTTTGGTTTCATCAATGTTAGATTATGCTAAAGTACCTATATTTGTTAAACCTAACAATGGTAAGCCAGAGCTTATAGATGGTAAAACAACATATAAAATGACACCTGAAGAATTTGCACAATTAGCAAGAGAACTTGTAGATTTAGGAGTTAATGCTGTTGGTGGTTGTTGTGGTACAACACCAAAACATATTTCATGTTTAAAAGCACTTGTAAGAGGATGTAAATCCACAAAACCTGTTCCAAAATATAAAAGTGTTCTTTCTAGCGAAAATAAAGTAGTTAATATTGACATAAATAGTAATTTTATGGTTATTGGAGAAAGAATTAATCCAACAGGTAAGAAAAAGCTTCAAGAAGAACTTAGAAATAATTCCTTAAGTTTAGCTCTTAAAATGGCAGAAGAGCAGACATCAAATGGAGCAAGTATTCTTGATGTAAATATGGGAATGAATGGTATTGATGAAATTTCCATGATGGAAAACATTATTAATGAATTGCCAGCAGTTACTAATCTGCCACTTTCTATAGATTCAAGTTATATTGAAGTAATCGAGAGAGCGTTAAGGGTATATCCAGGAAGAGCAATTATTAATTCTATTTCTTATGAAGAAAGAAAATGTAGACCTTTAATGAAAATAGCATCTAAATATGGTGCAATGGTTATATTGTTGCCTTTGTCTGATAAAGGATTGCCAGAAAATTTAGATGAAAAGAAAGATATAATTAATAAGTTACTATCTATTGCTGAAGAAGAAGGTATATCTAAAGATAGTATTGTAATAGATGGACTTGTTACTACAGTTGGAGCAAACAAATTAGCTGCTATTGAAACATTAGAGACAATAAGATACTGCAAGGAAGAACTGAAATTGCCAACAGTTTGTGGTCTTTCCAATATATCTTTTGGTTTACCTGAGAGAATTAATGTTAATACCGCATTTTTAACTATGGCAATTGCCAATGGACTTACAATGGCTATATGTAATCCTGATCAATCAACACTTATGAATGCAGCTTTGGCATCGGATTTATTACTTGCAAAAGATAATGCCGACAACAATTATGTTGAAAATGTTGTTTCAGTCACTACAGAAGCTGTTTCAAAAAACAGTATATCTTTAGAAAGTAATGATTCCATTATCTTTAATGATGTAGTTAAGGGGAATAAGGCAGAGATTGAAAAGCATATTCAAACTGCACTTGATAAAGGAGTAAATCCGCAATATATTATAGACAATGAGTTAATACCAGCTGTCACAAAAGTAGGAAATCTTTTCGAAGAAAAGAAATACTTTCTTCCACAGCTTATTGCTGGAGCTACTGCTATGGATATTGCTATTAACTATTTAACACCATATCTTAAAATTGGTGAAAATGTGTCATCCAAAGGAACTGTTGTTGTGGCTACAGTTGAAGGAGATATACATGATATAGGCAAAAACTTAGTTGTTTTAATGCTTAAAAATTACGGATACAAGGTAGTTGATCTTGGAAAAGATGTTAAAAAAGAAGTAATAATAGAGGCTGCCATAAAAGAAAAAGCTGATATTATTGGTTTATCTGCTTTAATGACTACAACTATGATGCGTATGAAAGATATTTGCGAAGAAATTCGTGAAAAGAAGTTACCATTTAAGGTTATTGTTGGTGGTGCAGTAGTATCACAGAGCTTTGCTGATGAGATTGGTGCTGATGGTTATTCTGAGGATGCCAATGAGGCAGTAAAAGTTGTTGATAAACTATTATGTAAATAGACGTTATACATTGACTTGACATTAACACGTTAAAATATTAAAATAAAAAATAGCGAATTTTTGAGATACATGTTGAAAGGTGGATACTATAATGAAAAAAATGGTTTTATCATTATTGGTTGACAATACTTCCGGTGTTTTAAGTAGAGTATCCGGAATGTTCAGCCGTAGAGGATATAATATTGACAGTTTAACTGTAGGTGTAACCGAGAACCCACAGTACTCACGTATGACAGTTGCTGTAAGTGGAGATGACAGAATTTTAAGTCAGATAAAAAAACAGCTTCTTAAGCTTGAAGATGTTATATCTATTACAGAGCTTAAAGATGGTGAGTCTGTATGCAGAGAACTTGTTTTAGTAAAGATTAAGGCATCTACTGATGAGAGACAGCAGATTATTTCTTTAGCTGATGTTTTTAGAGCTAAGGTTGTTGATGTTTCTAAGGATTCTGTTATGTGTGAGATAACAGGTAATGTATCAAAGATTGAGGCATTTATATCACTTCTTGATGGATTTACCATTGAAGAAATGGTTAGAACAGGACTTACTGGCCTTACAAGAGGTCATATTAAGTATGAGGATTAGTTTTAATTCTTGTATTTTAGGTAATTACTTACTGTAAAGTAATACATATATATTTAATAATATTCTAGGAGGAATAAAAATGGACGCAAAGATTTTTTATCAAGAAGATTGTAACTTATCAATTTTAGATGGTAAGACAATCGCAATTATTGGTTATGGTAGCCAGGGACATGCACATGCCCTTAACCTTAAAGATTCAGGATGTAATGTTATTATCGGTCTTTATGAGGGAAGTAAGTCATGGGCAAAGGCAGAAGCTCAGGGCTTTAAGGTATATACAGCAGCAGAAGCAGCAAAGCTTGCAGATATTATTATGATTCTTATTAACGATGAGAAGCAGGCTCAGATGTATAAGAATGATATTGAGCCAAATCTTGAGGCTGGTAATATGCTTATGTTCGCTCACGGTTTTGCTATTCACTTTAACCAGATTATCCCACCAGCTGATGTAGATGTAACTATGATAGCTCCAAAGGGACCTGGACATACTGTTAGAAGTGAGTATCAGGCTGGTAAGGGTGTTCCTTGTCTTATCGCAGTTCATCAGGATGCTTCAGGACAGGCACAGGATAAGGCTTTAGCTTACGCACTTGGTATCGGTGGAGCAAGAGCTGGTGTTCTTGAAACTAACTTTAGAACTGAAACTGAGACTGATCTCTTCGGTGAGCAGGCTGTTCTTTGTGGTGGTGTATGTGCTCTTATGCAGTGTGGTTTTGAGACCCTTGTTGAGGCTGGTTATGACCCAAGAAATGCATACTTTGAGTGTATCCACGAGATGAAGCTTATTGTAGACCTTATTTATCAGTCAGGTTTTGCTGGCATGAGATATTCTATTTCAAATACTGCTGAGTACGGTGATTATATTACTGGACCAAAGATTATCACTGAGGATACTAAGAAGGCTATGAAGAAGATTCTTAAGGACATCCAGGATGGAACATTTGCTAAGGACTTCTTACTTGATATGTCTCCAGCAGGTGGACAGGCTCACTTCAAGGCTATGAGAAAGCTTGGTGCTGAGCATCCAGCAGAAAAGGTTGGAGAGGAAATTCGTAAGTTATATAGCTGGAATGGCGAAGAGAAGCTTATTGATAACTAATTATTATAATTAACTACATAAGAACCTGGACCTAAGAACGGGTCTAGGTTCTTTGTTTTAATTAAGCTTTTTGGAAAGGAGGACAAAGTATGACTTGTTTAGAAGCCCAATCTAATATTATGGCCTTTGTTGATAATAAACTTGCTGATGAAAAGACAACGGACTTTGTCCGACATATGAAACATTGCGACAATTGTTGTGAAGAATTAGAAATTTATTATACTTTAATTGTTGGTACGAGGCAGCTAGATAACAACGAAGAACTGTCTCATGATTTCAAAAAAGATTTACATGAACAGCTTATAAAAATTGAAAATAAAGCAAAAAATGCAAAAAGATTTAAATTTTCTACTTTTGGAATTGTATTTACTCTTGCTGTAGTTGTATTTTTTTTATTTTATTCCAGCGTACTTAGTAAAGTATATACAATTGAACAGAATATGATTAAGGAAGAACAGGGTGATTACTATTTTTATAATCATCTTTCAAAATATATTGAAATAACTAGTGAAGATGTAATAGTTCGAAATAAAGAATTGTATAAACCTATAGAGAAAACTTTTTATCAAAAAATACATTCTTATAATATTACGCATCCGGTGTGGTCTGATACGGAAAATGAGGAGGAATGATATGAATAAACTATTGTTAGTTGATGGAAATAGTATATTAAACAGAGCTTTTTATGGTTTGCCAGATTTGACAACAAAAGATGGTCGACATACCAATGCAGTTCTTGGTTTTTTAAATATAGTTTTAAGAGTTATAGAGGAAGAAAAAGCTACACATTTATGTGTGGCTTTTGATGTTAAACATCCAACATTTAGACATGAGATGTATCCAGACTATAAAGGGACTAGAAAAGGTATGCCTGACGAATTAAGAGAGCAGGTACCTTTAATAAAAGAAGTTTTAAAAACAATGAATATTACAATTCTAGAAAGACCAGGTTATGAAGCAGATGATATACTTGGAACTTTATCTAGAATTGGCGAGAAAAAAGGATTTGTTGTTACATTATTGTCTGGTGATAGAGATTTGTTGCAACTTGCTACTGATAAAATTAAGGTGAAATTACCAAAAACAAAAGCTGGTAAAACAATAATAGAGGAGTATTATGCGTCTGATGTAGAAGAAATTTATGGTGTTAACCCTATTACTTTTATTGATATGAAAGGTCTGATGGGAGATACATCTGATAATATTCCAGGTGTGCCTAAAATTGGAGAAAAAACAGCATCAAAACTTTTGATTGATTATGGCTCTTTAGATGGAATATATGCTGGAATCGATTCCATGAAACCAAGTAAAATGAAGGATAATTTGATAGAATTTAAAGAACTAGCTTATTTATCTAAGGAACTTGCCACAATCAAGTTAGATTGTGAATTAGATGTAGATATTGATTCTTCTAAATTAAATAATATTTTTAATCAAAAGTCTTTTGATCTTTTTTCTGAGCTTGAATTTAAGAGTTTATTAAAAAGATTTGATGGGAATATGTCGTCGACGAATTTAGAATTTAAAACTATAATTATTGAAGATTATGATACTTATGTAGACATAATTAATAAAATCAAGGCATGTAAAAGGTTTGGATTTTCACTGATTCCAGGTGTTGATGCTCTGGTTGGTGCTTCCTTATGTTTTGAAGACAATATAACATATCATATTCCATTTATAAATTTTATAACAGATGAATTAGTTATTAATGATATTATGGATGCAATGAGTGATAATGTGTGTTGTTTTATGGACTTAAAATCTCATTTACCCTATATGAAACTAGATTTGAATAATAAAATATTTGATTGTTCAGTTGCAGCTTATTTAATCAATCCATTAAAGAGCACCTACGGGTACGATGATATAGCAAGAGATTATATAGGAGTAAATGTAGAATCCCCAAAGGATTTATTGGGTAAAACAGATATTAATTTATTCACTGTTAATGATGAAGATATTATTAAACATTATGCATATGCAACCTTAATTCCCTATCTTTCATTTGATGAAATCAATAAGGAACTTGATGAAAAAAATATGTATAATTTGTATTATGATATTGAAATTCCTTGTTTATTTTCGCTTTATGATATGGAAAAAAATGGAATAAAGGTAAATAAAGAAGCATTAATTGAATTTGGTAAGAAACTAGAATGTGATATTAACTCATTAGAAAAAACTATATATGAGTTGGCAGGTAAAGAATTCAATATTAATTCCACAAAACAATTAGGGGAAGTTTTATTTGAAGATTTAGGACTTAAAGCAGGTAAAAAAACTAAAACAGGATATTCCACAAGTGTTGATGTATTGGAAAAGATATCTAGAGAGCATCCTATAGTGCCTAAAATTTTAGAATATAGATCACTTACAAAGCTTAATTCAACTTATGTAGTAGGTTTGTTACCGTATATTAAAGAAGATGGTAGAATTCATGGTAAATTTAATCAGACAGTAACTGCTACTGGAAGAATAAGCTCAACTGACCCGAATCTTCAGAATATACCTACAAGAACGGAGCTTGGAAGAGAAATAAGAAAAGTATTTGTACCAGAAGAAGGGTTTATTTTCCTTGATGCAGACTATTCACAAATTGAATTAAGAGTTTTAGCTCATTTTTCTGAAGATGATACTTTGATTAATGCTTATAATAAAGATTCAGATATTCATGCTATTACAGCTGCTGAGGTGTTTGGTGTTCCTATGGAACAAGTAGATGGTTTAATGCGTAGAAGAGCAAAAGCAGTCAACTTTGGTATTGTATATGGAATTAGCTCCTTTGGATTAGGTCAAGACTTAGATATTTCTAGAAAAGAAGCTGAGATGTATATTAACAAATATTTTGAAACCTATCAAGGCGTTAAACGCTACCTAGATAATACTGTATCAAAGGCAAAAAAAGATGGCTTTGTGGACACTATATATGGAAGGCGTAGACCTGTTCCTGAACTATCATCTTCGAATTTTATGACAAGAAGTTTTGGCGAAAGGGTGGCAATGAATTCTCCAATTCAAGGTACTGCAGCTGATATCATAAAAATTGCCATGATTAATGTAAATAAGGCTTTAAATGATAATAAATGTAAATCAAGATTAATACTTCAAGTTCACGATGAATTAATAATTGAAACAGCTATTGAAGAAACGGAACTTGTAAAAAAATTACTTGTTAATGAAATGATAAATGCTGCTAATCTTAGAGTAAAGCTAGTTGTTGATGTTAACGAAGGAACAAGTTGGTATGATGCAAAATAATAGGTGAAAAATATGAAGATTTTGGGATTAACAGGCGGAGTTGGGTCTGGCAAAAGTAAAGTGCTAAATGAGCTTAGAGAAAAATACGATGCATATATTATTGAAGCAGATAAACTAGCCCATCAACTTATGCTACCCGGTGAAACAATATATAAGGAAATTGTTAAAGAATTTGGTTGTGATATTTTATCAGAAAAATCACCATATTATATTGATAGAAATATTTTAGGTGATATTGTATTTAATAATAAAGAAAAACTTAACAAATTAAATTCAATTACTCATCCACTGGTTAAACAAAAAATAATTGAACTTATAAATGAACGTAAATTTACTGGTGATACAAAGCTTTTTGTTATTGAAGCTGCCTTATTGATTGAGGCTGGATATAAAGAAATATGTGATGAAATATGGTATATATGGGTTGATAAAGAAGAACGTATAAAAAGATTGATGGATAGTAGAGGATATACAAGAGAAAAATGTTTATCTATATTCGAAAATCAACAAGAAGATTCGTTTTATAAAAAATATTCTGACCATATAATTAACAATCAAAATAGCTTTAAAAATACAGCGCTACAGATAAAAGATTTATTGAATATGTTGTAGAATAATGATATAATTAATTGATTATACACAGTTAAAGGAGGCTTATGGCAACTATGACAAAATATCCGGAACCACTTATTTTTGGCTTAGATATAGGTACCCGTAGTATTGTTGGTACAGTAGGATACAAGGAAAAGGATAAATTTAATGTAGTCGCTATGGCTGTTAAGTATCACGAAACCCGTTCCATGATTGATGGTCAAATTCATGACATAAGTAAAGTTAGTGAAGACATTGTGTGCGTTAAAAATCAATTAGAAGAACAACTTGGTGGAAGAAAGCTTACTGAAGTATGTATAGCTGCTGCAGGCCGTGTACTTAAAACTGCAGTAGGTCATGGAGAATATGAATTTAATGAAAATACACTTATCAATCAAGAATATATACATTCTATAGATTTGATTGGTGTAGAAAAAGCTCATGAAATAATTATGGATGAGTTGTCCTTAAATAAAGAGAATACAAAATACTATTGTGTTGGATACACAGTAGTAAAATATTATTTAAATGATTATGAAATTAATAATCTAGAAGGTCATAAAGGTACTAAGATTGCTGCGGATGTTTTGGCTACATTTTTGCCAGAGGAGGTTGTAAGTAGTCTTTATTCTGCTGTTGAGAACTCAGGATTGGTTGTTAATAATTTGACACTAGAGCCTATAGCAGCCATCAATGTTGCAATACCAGAAAACTATAGGCTTCTTAATATTGCTTTAGTAGATGTTGGGGCTGGTACATCTGATATTTGTATTACAAAGGATGGTAGTATTATTGGATATGGAATGATTCCTTCAGCAGGAGATGAGATGACAGAATGTCTTATCAAAAAATATCTTGTTGATTTTAATACTGCTGAGAAACTAAAACTTGTAAGTCCAAAGAAAAAAACAATTTCGTACAAAGATATAATGGGTGTAAGCCACAAAGTTACACCAGATGAAATTTTATCATCGTTAGAAGCTGCTAAGAAAAATATTGCAAAAAAAGTTGCTGAAAAGATTATGGAGCTTAATGGCGGAACATCAGTTAGTGCAGTATTTATTGTTGGTGGCGGAGGCAAAATCTCCGGTTTTTCAGAGATGGTTGCTGGATATTTGAAACTTCCAAAGGAAAGAGTTGCTCTTAGGGGCCAGGAAGTCATGAATGACATTAATATACTAGTTGATGATATAAAAAAAGATTCTCTTTATGTAACTCCAATTGGTATATGTTTAAATTATTTTGATCAAAAAAATAATTTTATATTTGTTAATGTAAATGGAGAAAGAGTAAAGCTTTATAACAACGATAAGTTAACAATTTTTGATGCTGCAGTTCAATATGGTTTCCCTAAAGAAGATATATTCCCTAAAAGAGGGGATGATATAACCTTTAAAATCAATGGTAAAACAAGAATTGTAAGAGGCTATACCGGAGAACCCGCAGTAATAATTCAAAATGATAAAGAAGTAGGTATGAATTCTTTAATTGAAGCAAATGACAGGATTAAAATCACCCCATCCACCAAAGGGGCATGTGCATCAATTGAATTGGGAAGTCTACCAGAATATGACGGAGTATTAAAGTTTAATGTTAATGATTCTGAGATTACATGTCCTAAGTTTCCTATAGTTAATGGGGAACCAGAATCACAACTATATCAAATTTGTGATGGTGATGACATAGAGATGCAGTCTTATTATACATTAAAGCAATTGTTAACTTTTATGGATGTTAATCTTGAAGCCAAATTCTTTATAAATAATAAAGAAGCTAATATGGAAGACAAAATATATGAAAATTTTGTTGTTTATTGGGTTGATAAATCCGTAGACATAACATCTAATAAGCAGGATAATGTATCTGAGAAACAATCAATTGATACATCAAATAACGAAAATACTGTGGTAGATAATATCAAAGAATCTGATGATAGTACTGCAATTGCAGATAACAAATCTGATTCTAATAGTATTGCTATGGGTATTATTGTTAATAAAACGCCTGTTACTCTAACTGGTAAATCTTCATATAAATTTGTAGATATATTTGATTTTTATGAATTTGATTTATCTGTAATGCGAGGTAAAAAATTAATTACAAAAATTAACGGACACGATGCAGAGTTTATGGAGACACTTGTAGAAGGCTCTATTGTAGATATTTATTGGGAGAATTAATGTATCATGATTGAAATGTTTTCTGATCATTTTATGACATATCAGAAAATTAAATATAGTATAGGAGTATTTCTTTTACTTAGTTTAAGTGTTTTTGGATTATTCCCAAATAAAACATTGATTATATTTGCTATTATAGCATTAATATTTATGTATTTTATTAATCAATATTTAATCAAACATGATAATACGATAAATCCTAATGTAATAATTGCAGTTAGGTTTATTGAATTATCTTTATATAATTTGTTTGATTATTTATTTTCAATGAATGATATATTAAGATCAATGTGGTCCATACTTATTCTTTCAGCAGGATTAAGTTTTATTGTTGACTCATCAGAACTTGAAAAAACAACTATATTTTCAAGAAAGTTGTTTTATTTTGCTCCGATTATTGTAAAGACTCTGTTCTCCATTTCAAAAAAATCAGAGGCAGAATGGTTTAGTTACTGTCTATTACAAGCTTTAATCTCTATTATTATATTTTATATTGTAGATGCCTATCTTCATTTAAATTCTACATATGATAGCATTAAGAGAAAATTAACAATAGAAAAGTCAAACATTGAAAGCAATAATGAAAAATTACTTGACTATCAGGAAAGAGTCAAATCAATTAATGAGCAGATAAATTATCAAAAAATTGAATTGGCTAGGACTTTGAGAGATCTTGAGCAGGTCAATATAGAAATTGAATCTCAAACCTCTATTTTAAAATATATGGCATCTACATTTGATATTCTAAAATGTATGAATGTGATAACCGATTCAATTATAGAAGTAAAAAAACCAAAACTATGTGCTTTTTATGTTGATAAAGATACATACATGAATAAAGAAAGTAGATGTATAATTAAGACTAATTATACGTCTATGGAAAGAAGATTAAGAAAAGATATAGAATCCATTTTTAATTCTATAAGTCAGGAAAAAATTAGTAATTGTAAAATAATTAGATCTTACAAGTTAAAAGATTATAAATTTATTGGAGATGCAAATATTAATTCTATGGCGTTAATGCCTCTTTCTGATGGAGATAATATTTATGGCCTGATGATTGTAGGATCTGATGAAGATGGATTCTTTGATAGAGGTACTTCTTACTACGAAAATTGTATAATCGAATTTGGATCTGCCATTAAAAGTACAATACTTTATCTTCAGATGGAAGATATGGCTAGAAAAGATGGTCTTACGGGAATATACAATAGAGTTTATAATACAGAGCTATTTAAATCTGTTTCTAAAGAGGCACTTAATAATAAAACACCTCTAACAGTGGCTCTTTTCGATATTGATAAATTCAAAAATGTGAATGATACATATGGTCATTTGGCTGGGGATGATGTAATTAAGATGGTTGCAAATGTTGCTCAGTCATATGCTGAAAAGCATAATGGTTTTGCATGCCGTTTCGGTGGAGAAGAATTTTTATTGACTCTTCCAAATATTGATGAAGTTGAAGCGATGAAAATCCTTGAATCTATGCATAATGAAATTAAATCTACTACAGTTAAATCAGGGAATTATAATATTTCAGTGAATGTATGTATTGGTGTGTCCTCTTACCCGAACATATGTAAAGATCCTGAGATTTTAGTTAGTAGAGCGGATAATGCTATGTACTACGGTAAAAAACATGGTAGAGGCAGACTTGTACTTGATAATCCAGAATTAGATTTAGAATAAATTGTTTTTTAAAAAAGACAATTTAAACCAAATTTTTTCTTGTTTCAACTAATTGTTTAAATTATAATATATTTTGTAATCAATGTTAATTCTGGTATATTATAATAACGCCAAGATTATTAGTTGTTGTAAACTTATCTATTCATTTTACCAAATTTGGATGTGGGTAATATTGAATTTAAGTCAGTTTAACAGCTTATAATATGCAGAATCATGTGGATTGTGTTAATAACTGAAAGTAAAAGATGTGAATAATAAGAGAGTAGTCTATATAAATTTATAGAAAGGAATATGATTATATCATAGTAATGTATCATGAAAGTATTAGTTATTAATTGTGGAAGTTCATCACTTAAGTATCAGCTTATTGATTCCGAGGCTGAAAAGGTTCTTGCAAAAGGTATTTGTGAAAGAATAAAACTTCCAATGGGAGAGATGTCACATCAAACTACTGGAAAGGATAAAGTAAAAATCGAAACACCTATTCCAGATCACAGTGTAGCAGTAAAACTTGTATTAGAAAAATTATTAGATAAAGAAATTGGTGCTATATCAAGCTTGGATGAGATTAATGCTATAGGCCATAGAGTTGTACATGGTGGAGAAAAATTTGCTTCATCAGCGCTTATTACCGATGAAGTATATGCCGCTATTGAAGAGTGCAATGATCTTGCTCCCCTTCATAATCCAGCAAATCTTATAGGTATAAAAGCTTGTCAGGAACTTATGCCTAATTTACCACAGGTTGCTGTTTTTGATACTGCTTTTCACCAGACTATGCCAAGTGAGGCATATATTTATGGTATTCCATATGAATATTATGAAAAATATAAAGTTAGACGTTATGGATTCCATGGTACAAGTCATAGTTTCGTATCTAAAAGATGTGCTGAGATTCTTGGAAAGAATATTGAAGATACAAAAATTATTGTTTGTCACTTAGGTGGAGGAGCAAGTATAACTGCTGTAAAAGGCGGAAAATCAATAGATACTACTATGGGTCTTACTCCGCTTGAGGGTATTACAATGGGTACTAGAAGTGGTAACATTGATCCAGCCATAATTGAATTTATTGCCAAAAAAGAGAACAAAGATATATCAGAAATTATGGATATTCTTAACAAAAAATCTGGTGTTATGGGAATTTCAGGTGTCTCAAGCGATTTTAGAGATATAAATAATGGTATCGAAAATGGTCATGAAAGATGTGAAATTGCTATGAATGTTTTCTGCTATCAAGCAGCTAAGCTTATTGGTGGATATATTGCGGCAATGAATGGTGTAGATGCAATAGTATTTACTGCTGGTGTTGGAGAAAATGATATTGTTGTAAGAAAACTTACCATGGAAAGATTTGGATATATGGGTATTTACATAAACGAGGAGGCTAATTCCAACAAAGGTAAAGAAATTAAAATTTCTACTGATGAATCAAAGATTCCAGTATATGTAATACCAACAAACGAAGAACTTGCAATCGCAAGAGAGACAGTTGCTTTAGTTTAATATTTCTTTTAATGTTACATTTTGAAAAATATAACATTTAATGGAAATATTTTGTCAAATTTTTATTGACAACCGTTATTAATGTTTGTATAATACAAAAAGTGTGATTTTTAAGGAGGTGTAACCGAATGTCAATTTGTCCAAAGAATAAAAGTTCAAAAGCAAGAAGAGACAAGCGTAGAGCTAACTGGAAGATGAGTGTTCCTGGATTAGTAAAGTGCAGCAAGTGTGGCGAGCTAATGATGCCACATAGAGTATGCAAGGCTTGTGGTTCATATAATAAGAAAGAAATCGTTAAGGCTGACTAATTTGTTCTTAACAGGAGAAAGAGGAATATTTATTCCTCTTTTTTCTTTGCCTCGAAATTAATATTCTTTTTATCTAATAAAACATAGTCCCTAAAAATATTGACTTACAATTTCATAAAAGCTATAATATTTTGGATAATGCACTAATTGCGCATATTATTAATTTATTATATATTGAGGTGACAAAATGAGCAGGATAACAATAGCTATTGATACTTTGGGTGGAGATAATGGAGCAGAACCAATGATAATTGGTATTAAAGACGCTTTAAGTAAACATAATGACGTAAATATTATTGTTACTGGTGATGAAAAGGAATTAAATCCACTTATAGACAAGTATAACGTTCCTAGGGATAGAATTACTGTTATACATGCTAGCGAAGTTATCACTTGTCATGATGCACCAGTTGAAGCTATTCGTAAGAAAAAGGATTCTTCTTTAGTTATTGCACTTAATCTTGTGAAAGAGGGCAAAGCAGATGCCATAATTTCTTCAGGTAATTCTGGTGCTATTCTTGCAGGAGGCCAGTTTATTGTTGGAAGAGCAAAAGGAGTTAAAAGAACTCCGCTAGCCCCATTACTTCCACATTCCAAAGGTTCTTCTCTTTTAATTGATTGTGGAGCAAATGTTGATGCAAAACCAGAGAATCTTGTTCAATTTGCTAAGATGGGTTCAATTTATATGGAGAATATAGTAGGAATAAAGAATCCTACAGTCGGTATTGTTAATATTGGCGTTGAAGACGAAAAAGGAAATGCCCTTGTTAAAGAAACAATACCTCTGCTTAGAGATTGTAAAGATATTAATTTTATTGGTAGTGTTGAATCTAGAGAAATACCAAATGGTGTTGCAGATGTGTTGGTATGTGAAGCCTTTACAGGAAATGTTATGCTTAAGTTTTACGAAGGCGTTGGTTCTATGTTTAAGAATGAGATTAAAGGAACTCTTATGACTAATATAAAAACTAAAATAGGTGCTCTTCTTATAAAGAAAGAATTGAATGCCAATTTACAAAGATTTTCAGCAAACGATAAGGGTGGTGCCCCACTTTTAGGTCTTAAAGGTCTTGTTGTAAAAATACATGGTAACTCAAAGGACACAGAAGTTTCAAGTGCCGTAACACAATGTAGAAATTTTGTCATTAATGATGTAAGTGGAAAAATTGTATCAGCATTCGAGGGGACAAGCGAGGTAAATAATTAAATGTCCAATAATTATTCTGAATTAGAAAATTTAATAGGTTATAAATTTAATGATAAATCTAATTTGGATATTGCATTTACTCATAAGTCATATACAAATGAAAACTTGGTTAAAAAACATGAATCATATGAGAGATATGAGTATTTAGGTGATGCTATATTAGAATTTTTAGTAAGTAAATATTTATTTGAAACATATCCAAATATGCCTGAAGGGGAATTGACGAAGTTAAGAGCAAGTATAGTATGCGAATTCACTTTATCAAAGTTATCCAGAGATTTAAATCTCGGAAGTTATGGTTTCTTTAGTAAAGGGGAACGTAACACAGGAGGTGCAAATCGTGATTCTATTCTTTGTGATATGTTTGAATCTTTGCTTGGAGCTATTTATTTAGATGGTGGATTAGAACAAGCAGATACATTTGTTAAACGTTTACTACTTAAAGATATTGAACACAAAAAGTTATATTATGATTCAAAATCCAAATTACAAGAGTATTCTCAGAAGAATAATATTGTTCTTCAATATAATCTTTTGTCAGAAAATGGGCCAGAACATAATAAAGAATATCGTGTTAATGTATCTCTTGATGGCAATGTTATTTCAGAAGGAAAAGGACATTCGAAAAAAACTGCTGAACAAAATGCAGCATTTGAAGCTTTAAATAAGCTTAATATAAAATAAAGCGAAATGGTTAGGTTAAGTTATGTATTTAAAAAACATAGAGGTTAATGGATTTAAATCCTTTGCCAATAAGATAAATTTCAAATTTAATAACGGTATTACTGGTATTGTAGGACCTAATGGTTCTGGTAAAAGTAATGTAGGTGATGCTGTAAGATGGGTATTAGGTGAACAGAGTGCAAAACAGCTTAGAGGATCTAAGATGGAGGATGTTATATTCTCGGGAACCGAACTTAGAAAACCACATGGTTCGGCTTATGTTGCAATTACTTTAGATAATAGCGATCACAAACTCCCAATCGATTTTAATGAAGTTACTGTAGCTAGACGTGTATATCGTTCTGGTGAAAGCGAATACCTTATTAATGGCGTTGTTAGTCGTCTTAAAGATGTTCATAGATTGTTTTTTGACACTGGTATAGGTAAAGAAGGATATTCAATTATCGGTCAGGGCCAGATTGAAAAAATACTTAGTGGTAAACCAGAAGAAAGAAGAGAGCTTTTTGATGAGGCTGCAGGTATAGTTAAATATAAGAAAAATAAAGCAGCTACCGAAAAACAACTTGAAGCTGAAAGAGCAAATTTAGCAAGAGTAACTGATATTTTAAAAGAATTAGAAAAACAAGTTGGTCCACTTAAAGAACAGTCAGAAACAGCAAGAAGATACCTTGTATTTAAGGATGAATTAAAGAAACTTGATATTAATGCATTTCTTCTTGATGCTGATTTTAATAAGGAGCAACTTAAGGATTTTGAGGAAAAGCTCAATATTGTTGAAGAAGATGCAACAAGACTTCGTGAAGAATATGATCAAGCAAAAGATGAATATGATGAAATAGAAGCAAAGCTTGAAAGTTATAATTCAAAGATAGATGATACAAAGAATGAAATTCACGAAAAAAAGCTTAATAATCAAAAATATGAAGGTGAGATTAACCTTCTTAATCAGCAGATTCTATCATATAGACAGAATGAAGATACTGTTAATGAACAGTTTGAGAAAGTTACTGCTGAGCTAAAGAATCATCAAGATGAATTAAAAAAATTGTATGAAGTAAAATCAGAACTTGATGAAAAGCTAGATAACGCTGATGAAGTATTAGATAACGCAACAACTGAATACGAAAACTTAAAACAATTAATAACCGAAAAAGAAGAAGAAATTGAGAATTCAAAGAGTGATATAATAGAATTTTTAAATGAAGGTGGTACTTTAAAAGCTAAGGTTGGAAGATATGACACAATGTTAGAAAGTCTTAATCTTAGAAAAACACAGCTCAATCAAAAATTCTTAGAAAATAAATCTGAAGAAGAAAAATACTCTTTAGAAAAAAATAATTTAGAATCTGGACTTTCAGAAATAGATAAAGATATTAACGATTTTAATAATACGTTATCTAATGTGTCTTTAAAACTTGAAGATAATAATAAAAAGTCCCTTCAAGCAAATGAAGATATAACTAATTTTAATAATAGAATAATTAGCTTAAAATCAAAAAAAGAATCTTTACGTAATCTTACTGAAAGATATGAAGGCTATGGAAATAGTATTAAACGTGTAATGGAACAAAAATCATCTAACCCTAAAATTGTAGGTGTTGTAGCTGATATTATTTCTGTTGATAAAAAATATGAAATTGCAATAGAAACTGCTCTTGGTGGAAGTATTCAAAATATAGTAACAGAAGATGATACAACTGCTAAAAAGATGATAGAATTTTTGAAACATAACAAATTTGGTAGAGCAACTTTCCTTCCAATTAATTCAATTGTAGATAGAAGTTATACTAACAATGATGCCACCAGAGAAAAAGGAGTTGTAGGGCTTGCTTCTACTTTAGTTTCAAGTGATAAAAAGTATTCAACAATAATAAATCATCTTTTAGGAAGGATTATTGTTGTTGACACAATAGATAATGCTATTATAATTTCAAAAAAATATAAACAATCTCTTAGAATAGTCACTTTAGAAGGTGAATTAATTAATCCAGGTGGAGCTATGACTGGTGGAACATTTAAGAATAATTCTAACCTTTTAGGTCGTAAGAGAGAACTAGAAGAAATAGATGAAGAAATTACTTCATTAAAAATTAAGGTAGATGAATTATCCAAATTAATTCTTTCTTTAGCTTCAGAAAAAGAAGAATTCAAGAAAAATAAGGAAGAATTATACGATAAACTTCAACAATTAGAGATAAAGAAAAACACCTATATGCTTAATTATGAGCAAGCTAAAACTAGGCTTGATGAAATACAGCGAATATATGCAAGTATAAGTCGAGAAAATAATGATATAGCAGCTCAAATTACTGACATAGATAATAACAAAAAAGAACTATATGACAGTAATAAAAAACAAGAAGAAGCTGTAAAAGTCTTAGAAAAAAGAATTGAACAATTAGAAAAAGAATTACTTAAGGATAAGTCAGATTTAGACATTGCCAGTGAAAAAATTAATTCATTGAATATTGATTTTAATACCGTTAAACAACAATATGATTTCAATATGCAAAATATTTCACGTGTTAGAGCTGAAGAAAACAACGCAAAAGACACTTTAAATACTCTAAAGATTAAACTGACTGCTGGCAATGAAGAGATTAAGAGTTTATCGGAGAAAATCGATGAACTTAAATCTATTTCAGAGGAGAATCTCAGAATAATTGCTATTAAAGAACAAAAATTAACTGAACTTAGTGAAGAAAAGATAACTCTTAATGAAAATCACAAGGAGTTTTTCAAGAAAAGAGAAGAACTTTCTGAGCAAATTAATGGTTTAGATAAATCAGCTTTTAAACTTAATGCATCTATTGAGAAAATTTCTGAAAAAAGCGAAAGTCTTACAAATTATATGTGGGAAGAATATGAGCTTACATATAATATGGCAACAGAGTTTAAAGATGAAAATCTTACTGATATAACAGCATTAAAGAGAGAAATATCTGCTGTTAAGGGCAAAATCAAACAGCTTGGTGATGTAAATGTCAACGCTATTGAAGATTATAAAGCTGTATCTGAAAGATATGAATTCTTGAAAGCTCAGCATGATGATATAACCAAAGCAGAGGAAAATCTTGTTGGTATTATCGCAGAGCTTGACCGTTCTATGAAAGAACAGTTTGCTGAAAAATTCAAAGAAATAAGAATTATGTTTGCTCAAGTATTCAAAGAACTTTTCGGTGGCGGTAAAGCTGATTTGGAGCTCGTAGATGAAGAAGATCTTTTAGAGACTGGTATTAAGATTAACGCTCAACCACCAGGAAAGAAACTTCAGAATATGATGCAACTATCAGGTGGAGAAAAGAGTTTAACAGCAATAGCGTTATTGTTTGCAATTCAAAGTCTCAAACCGTCTCCATTCTGTCTCCTTGATGAGATTGAGGCTGCGTTAGATGACTCAAATGTTAAAAGATTTGCAAAATATCTTAACAAGCTTACAAAAGATACTCAGTTTATTGTAATTACACACAGAAAAGGTACCATGGAAGCCGCAGATATTCTTTATGGTATAACTATGCAAGAAAAAGGTGTGTCAACACTTGTATCTGTAAATATGATTGAAAATGAGCTTGACGACTAGGAGGATACAATATGGAAGAACAGGTAAAGGAGAAAAAGGGCTTTTTTAAGAGACTTAAAGAAGGTCTTTCTAAAACTAGAAATAATATTGCTGAAAGTTTTAATAACCTTTTTAAGGCCAGTGAACTTGATGATGATTTCTACGATGAGCTTGAAGAAACTCTTGTTATGAGCGATATGGGTTTTGAAACTACTGAAAAAATCATTGATGGCCTTAAAGAAAAAGTTAAGGAATTAAAAATCAAAGAAGCAGAAGCATGTAAAGAACTTGTTATTAATATTATTAGAGATCAAATGTCAGTTGATGAATCAGCTTATGAATTTGAGAAAAAGAAAACTGTAGTATTTGTTATAGGAGTAAATGGTGTTGGTAAAACAACATCCATAGGCAAGCTTGCTGCACAGTACAAAGCTCAGGGTAAAAAAGTTATGATGGCTGCTGCAGATACATTTAGAGCTGCTGCCATAGATCAGCTAAAGACCTGGTCAAATAGAGCTGGAGTTGAAATTATTGCTCAAAACGAAGGTGCAGATCCATCTGCTGTAGTATATGATGCAGTTGCTGCGGCCAAAGCCAGAAATACAGATATATTACTTGTTGATACAGCTGGAAGATTACATAACAAGAAGAATCTTATGGATGAACTTGCTAAGATGAGAAGAATTATCGATAAAGAATATCCAGAAGCTAATGTGGAATCACTTATAGTCCTTGATGGTACAACAGGTCAAAACGCATTAGAACAAGCAAGACAGTTTAGTTCTGTAACAGAAATAAATGGTATTATAATCACTAAATTAGACGGAACAGCTAAGGGTGGAATTGCTATAGCTATTCAGTCAGAGCTTAATGTACCTGTAAAATATATAGGTATAGGAGAGAAGATAGAAGATTTACAAAAATTCGATCCGAATAGTTATGTAACAGCTTTATTCTCAGATTTTGAGCTACACTCTGATATTGAGATGATTATAGACTCAAATATTGAAGAAATTAAGCCAGACGACGATTTATTTGATATTTAAGGAGATTATAGTATGTTAACACTTGAAAAATTCGAAGAAGCTTATAATGTGGTTCAAAAGGTAATTCATCCAACGCCACTTATTGAAAGCGAGTTTTTCTCTAATCAGACTGGAAATAAGGTATATCTAAAACCTGAAAATATGCAGCTTACAGGTGCCTATAAGATTAGAGGAGCTTATTATAAAATTAGTACTTTAACTGATGAAGAAAGAGCAAAAGGTCTTATTACTGCATCTGCCGGAAACCATGCACAAGGTGTTGCTTATGCTGCAAAAGCATATGGTTGTAAGGCAATTATTGTAATGCCTACGTCTACACCACTAATCAAGGTTAATAGAACTAAAGCCTATGGTGCAGAAGTAGTTTTATATGGAGATGTATATGATGAAGCTTGTCAGCATGCTTTAAAGCTTGCTGAGGAGGAAGGTTATACATTTATACATCCATTTGATGATTTAGATGTTGCTACAGGTCAAAGTACTGTTGCCATGGAAATCCTTAAAGAGCTTCCTTTTGTAGACATTATACTTGTACCAATCGGCGGTGGTGGTCTTGCAACTGGAGTATCTACACTTGCGAAGATGCTTAATCCCAATATCAAAGTTATTGGTGTTGAACCATCAGGCGCTGCATGTCTTAAAGCATCATTCTTGAGTAATGAAGTTGTTACTCTAGAAAGTGTTGATACAATAGCTGATGGTACGGCTGTTAAAACACCAGGAAGTAAGATTTTCCCGTTCATTAAAGAGAACTTAGACGATATTATTACTATTGAAGATAGTGAGCTTATTGTTTCTTTCCTTGATATGCTAGAGAATCATAAAATGCTTGTTGAAAATAGTGGATTACTATCCGTGGCAGCCTTAAAGCATCTTCCTGCTGAGGGTAAGAAGATTGTAAGTATCCTTAGTGGTGGAAATATGGATGTTATTACATTTTCATCAGTTGTCCAGCATGGACTTATTGCAAGAAGTAGAATATTTACTGTATCAGTGCTTCTTCCTGATAAGCCAGGTGAGTTACAGAATGTAGCTGGTGTTATAGCCGCAGAAAACGGTAATATTATCAAACTTGAGCATAATCAGTTTGTAACTGTAAATAGAAACTCTGCAGTTGAACTTGTTATAACCGTTGAGGCATTTGGTCCTGAGCATAAAGATCAAATTCTTAAAGTTTTAGATGATAAAGGATATAGACCTATAGAGAAGAAACAGAAGGCGATATTTTAATGAGTAATTCATTCAATAATCAATATAAAATTGCCGTAGACTTAGGTACTACAACAATAGAACTTGCCATAATAGACAACCTAGGTACATTAATAGCAACCGATTACTTTCTTAATCCACAAAAACTATATGGTAAAGATGTGATTAATCGAATAAATTCTGCAATAAGAGATAGAATGTTTATAAAAATCATGAAGGATATGATAAAAAAATCCTTAAAATTAAGTATTATGACCATTTTATCTGATAAAGAAATAAGTGTAGATTCAATCAGTGCTATATGTATATGCGGAAACACCACTATGATTAGTATTTTGCTTGAATATGATTTGGAAGAATTAGGTACCTATCCATTTAATCATAGACTAAAATCTTCTGTAATTTTAAATTCAAGAGAATTATTTTATAATGATTTTCCTATCAACTGTAATGTACTATTATCTGGATGTGCTTCAGCATTTATAGGTGGAGATGTATTGGCTGGTTTAATTACTTTAAATGATATCCACGAAAACCCAACCAATAAGCCATATCTTTTCCTTGATTTAGGAACAAATGGTGAGATGGTATTGTATGATGGAAAAACTTATTTTACCACATCCTGCGCTTGCGGACCTGCATTTGAGTCATCCGTAAGATGTTCAAATAGTTATGGTAGTAACTTGATTGATGCCATAACTATGGGTATTAAATCTGGGAAAATATCCAAAGATGGAATATTACATGATAGTTATATTGAAAATGGTGTAAATATTCTTGGAATAAATGTATCAGCTGATTTGCTAAGGGATATTATGGTAGCAAAATCAGCAATTAGAACAGGAATAGATATATTACTTGATGAATCAGACATAAGTCCTGATAACATATGTAACGTATTTATAGCTGGTGGATTTGGATTTCACATAAACATTGATAATTCCATATATATAGGGCTTATTCCTAGTTATTTAAAAAATAAGATTCATATATTAGGAAATACAAGCCTTAAGGGAGCTATTGAACTTTTAAATTATCCATTTAAAATAGAACAGATTAATCAATTTGCCAAAGGAAATTTTAGACTTATTCAGATGGCGAATTTACCAGATTATCAAGATAAATTAATAAAAAATATGCATTTCAAAGAATAAGACAGAGTGATATTATGAAGATGATGAGTATAGCCAGCGGAAGTAGTGGAAATTGTACATTTGTAGGTACAGAAAACACTTCATTACTTGTAGATGTTGGTATCAGCAAAAAGAAAATTTCAGAGGGTTTGTCTAATATTAATTTAGACTTTACGGATATTAATGGTATTCTTATTACTCATGAGCATATTGACCATATAAGAGCCATAGGTGTAATAGCTAGAGCATATGGTATACCAATATATTCAACAAAAGATACCTGCCATGAAATATGTAAATGTAAATCTTTAGGTAACTTTGATAATAGTTTGCTTAATCCTATCGAACCAGATTCAAAATTTACAATAGGAGATATAGACATAGTTCCACATTCGATTTGGCATGATGCAGCTGATCCACTTTGTTATACCTTATTTAATAATGGCAAAAAAATATCCATTGCCACAGATATTGGTAATTATGATCAATATCTTATTAATGGACTAAAAGATTCCGATGCATTGCTCATTGAATCTAATCATGATTTAAGGATGCTTCAAGTTGGGCCATATCCATATGATTTAAAAAGAAGAGTTATGAGTGATAGAGGTCATTTATCTAATGAAGCAAGTGGCAAGTTAATAAAAAGTATTTTAAACGACCATATAAAAGCTATATTATTAGGTCATTTAAGCCACGAAAACAATTATCCGGAACTAGCATATGAAACGGTAAAACTTGAAATAAGTGACAATCCATACACTAGTGATGTGAGAGATTTTAATTTACAAGTTGCTAGCAGGGATATATGTAGTGAGCTGGTTCTTGTTTAATATGTAAATTAGTCTGTTAAGTCAGATTGATTATAAAATTTAATTTAGTTTTAGGAGGAAATATAAATGAAAAAGACAATAATTACAGTTCTAGGTAAAGATAAGGTTGGTATTATAGCAAAGGTGTGCAACTACCTTGCACAAAATAATATTAACATTTTAGATATTGCTCAGACTATAGTTGATGGTTATTTCAATATGATGATGGTTGTAAGTACAGAAAATGCATCTAAGGATCATGCTATGATAGCTGATGAACTAACTGATATAGGTAAAGAAATCGGTGTTCAGATAAAAGCTCAACAGGAAGAAATATTTGACATGATGCACAGACTTTAATTTTAAATATGCTAATTAGATAAAAAGTTTAATTATGTACCAAATTAAGTATATGAAAGGGTAAATAAAATGATTAGTATTAATGAAGTTATAGAAACAAATGAAATGATACAGAAGATGAACCTTGATGTTAGAACAATAACAATGGGAATTAGTCTTCTTGACTGTGTAGGTGCGGATTTGAAAGAAACCTGCCAGAAAATATATGATAAAATCACTACATCTGCTAAAGATCTAGTAACAACAGGACAGGATATATCTAAAAAATACGGTGTACCTATAGTACATAAAAGAATTTCTGTTACGCCAATTGCATTAGTTGGTGGATCAGTTTGTAAAACTGAGGATGATTTTGTTGAGATAGCTAAAACACTTGATGCTGCTGCAACTACCTGTGGAGTTAACTTTATCGGTGGATATTCAGCATTAGTATCAAAGGGTATGACTAAGGCTGATGAGCTTCTTATTCGCTCAATCCCTAAGGCTTTAGCTACTACAAATAAAGTTTGTAGCTCTGTAAATGCCGGTTCAACTAAAACTGGAATTAATATGGATGCTGTCAAGCTTATTGGAGAAATTATATTAGAAGCTGCTGAGCTTACAAAGGATGCTGATTCTATTGGATGTGCCAAGTTTGTTGTATTCTGCAATGCTCCGGACGATAACCCATTTATGGCTGGTGCCTTCCACGGAGTTACTGAGGCAGATAGAATTATAAATGTAGGTGTCAGCGGCCCTGGTGTTGTTAAGGCCGCCATAGAGACAGTTCGCGGTGAAAACTTTGAGGTGCTCTGTGAGACTATTAAGAAGACAGCATTTAAGATTACCAGAGTAGGACAGCTTGTTGCTAAAGAAGCT
Source organism: Lachnospiraceae bacterium (assembly GCA_015057445.1). Taxonomy (GTDB): domain Bacteria; phylum Bacillota; class Clostridia; order Lachnospirales; family Lachnospiraceae; genus Coprococcus_C. The sequence goes on from SVEI01000001.1 coordinate 81,455, forward strand.
TCAGAGAGACTTGGTGTTCCATTTGGAATAATTGACCTTTCCCTTGCACCTACTCCTGCAGTTGGAGATAGTGTTGGCGAGATATTAGAGGAAATTGGTCTTGAATTTGCTGGTGCTCCTGGAACTACAGCAGCTCTTGCTATGTTAAATGATCAAGTGAAGAAGGGTGGAGTAATGGCTTCATCATATGTTGGTGGATTATCAGGTGCATTTATCCCTGTCAGCGAGGACCAGAGAATGATAGATGCTGTTTCAGCCGGAGCACTTACACTTGAGAAGCTTGAAGCTATGACTTGTGTATGTTCTGTTGGTCTTGATATGATTGCCATCCCTGGCGATACAAAAGCTACAACAATCTCAGGTATTATAGCAGACGAAATGGCTCTTGGTATGATTAACCAGAAGACTACAGCAGTAAGAATCATCCCTGTAATTGGAAAGGGTGTCGGAGAAACTGTAGAATTTGGTGGGCTTCTTGGATATGCACCAATAATGCCAGTAAACCAGTTCTCATGCGATGCATTTATAAATAGAGGTGGAAGAATACCAGCTCCAATACATAGCTTTAAAAACTAAGCGTAAACAATGAGTCATGCACATCCTAGATTAAATATGGCTGATGGGAGCTTGCTCACAATCTGCCATATTTAATCTAGGATGTATACGGCGAACGCCGCGATACTAACGAAGCGATAGCTTCGTTAGGAAGCGTGACTCCATTGTGATTATGTATTTTCGAGGTATATAATGAAAAGTGTTATATGGACAATTTTATATCCATATTTATTGACTATGGTAATTATGCTATTTTTCTGTACAACCAGATTATTTGACTTTGATTATATGATTATAAATGAAGTGGTTACAGCAATACTTATTTTCATGGGTTTCATTGGTTCTGTTGTATTATTTTATATGATATCAAGGATATGTAAACGCCAATATAAATCAATAATGTCCGAAAACAATAATGCATATGAGTTATCAAAAATTAGTATATTAATTAAACTGTGTCATATGCCAATTTTTATAATCTTTGGAATATTAATTTTTCTGTTTTTGAATCCATTTTTATTGGTTGTTGGTATTTTATTAGCTATTATAATGATAATTTGTATGTTTAGAAGCAGTAGCATATGTGCCAAGGCTATATCTTTAAAATCTGATTATTTAATTGGATTTACTGGAAATCTAGTAAATATGTTATTATTTGTGCCTATTTTAGATTTAATACTATCAAATATGATTTATTTAAAAATGAAATAATATAAGCTATACAAAGAAATATAAATTAGTATAAAAGGAAAATTATTATGTCAAAACTTGCCCTACCGGAACGTATTCTTATGAATATCGATAAACCGGCTCGTTATATAGGAAATGAAGTAAATATAGTAAAAAAGGATTTATCAAACATTGATATTCGAATAGCTATGTGCTTTCCAGATGTATACGAAATTGGAATGTCATATCTCGGTCTTCAAATTCTCTATGATATGTTCAACAAGCGTGAGGATACCTACTGCGAGAGAGTTTTCTCTCCTTGGCCAGATCTTGATAAAATAATGAGAGAAGAGAATATAAAACTTTTCACTCTAGAAACCCAGAGTCCTATTATGGATATGGACATGCTTGGTATAACAATTCAATATGAAATGTGTTACACAAACATTCTTCAGATATTGGATTTGTCCGGAATGCCACTTTATGCTAAAGATAGAACAAAGGGAATGCCTATAGTAATAGGTGGTGGTCCATGTACCGTTAATCCTGAACCAATAGCTGATTTCTTTGATTTATTTTACCTAGGAGAGGGTGAAACCAGCTATGATGAACTATTAGAACTTATAAAGGTATATAAGTCTACAGATATGGATAAGGAGGAGTTTTTAAAACAAGCTTCAAAGGTACCTGGAATTTATGTTCCTTCTATGTATATTGTAAATTACAATCAAAATGGTACAGTAAAGGAAATCACTACAAAATATGATGATATTCCTAAGGTGGTAAAAAGACAGGTTGTTACTGATTTTAGTCAAGTAACTTATCCACTTGCCCCTGTAGTTCCTTATATTAAGGCTACACAAGATAGAGTGGTCTTAGAAATTATGCGTGGATGTATCAGAGGCTGTCGTTTCTGTCAGGCTGGTATGATATATAGACCAACTAGACAAAAAGACGTAGAAATGCTCAAAAAATATGCCAGAGCAATGCTTGATAATACAGGCTATGAAGAAATTTCTCTAAGTTCACTTAGCTCAAGTGATTATGAAAACCTAGATGAACTTCTTAATTACCTTATTTCTCTAAAGGATGAAGACCATGTAAATGTTTCATTACCATCTCTTAGAATCGATTCATTTTCTCTAGATGTAATGAGCAAAGTTCAAGACATAAAGAAAAGTTCTCTTACATTTGCTGCTGAGGCAGGCACTCAAAGGCTTAGAAATGTTATTAATAAAGGAATCACTGAAGAAGATATTCTAAACGGAAGTCGTCAAGCTTTTATAGGAGGTTGGGATAAGGTAAAATTATATTTTATGCTTGGTTTACCAACTGAAACTGACCAGGATTTACTTGGTATTGCTGAACTTGCTGAAAAGATATCAGAAGAATATTTTGATGCAGTACCTAAAGAAAAGAGAAATGGTCGAGTTATGATAAATGCATCAGCATCCTATTTTGTACCAAAACCATTTACACCTTTCCAGTGGGCTCCAATGATTCTTCCTGAGGAATTTACAAGAAGAGCTTACTATGTAAAAGATTCTTTTATGCAACAAAAAAACAAAAAAAGTCTCAAATTCACCTACCATGATGCATATATATCCATACTTGAAGGTGTACTTGCAAGAGGTGATAGAAGATTATGCAAAACAATATATGATGTATATAAAAAAGGTGCTATATTCGACGCATGGACGGAATTCTTTGATATGGACAAATATAAAGATACATTTACTGAGAATAATGTGGATATAGAATTCTATACTGCCAGAGAACGTGAAATATCAGAGATCCTCCCTTGGGATCACTTAGATGCTGGAGTATCAAAAAAATTCCTTATTAACGAATGGGAAAAAGCTAAAAATGAGACTGTTACTCCTAATTGTCGTATGAATTGTTCCGGATGTGGTTCAGCTATATACGGAGGAGGTGTTTGCTTTGAAACTAAGAATTAAATACACTAAAACTGGTGTTCTTAGATTCATAGGACATCTTGATATTATGAGATTATTTCAAAAAGCTATAAGGAGAGCAAAGTTGGATGTGGCATATTCCAAAGGATTTTCTCCACATCAGATTATATCATTTGCTGCACCTATGCCACTCGGTATGACATCAGAAGGAGAGTATTTTGATGGAGAATTTGTTACTGTAACAAGCACTGAAGATATTATGAATCGACTTAATGAAACATTACCTGAAGGAGTAAAGGTTCTTGATATTGTAGAGCTTAATGAGGGTGCAAAACCATCTATGTCTGTTGTTTCTGCTTCGGATTATTATATTTATAAAAATGAAGAGTGTGAAAACGAATACCTTACTGAGCTTATAGCTGGAATTTCTGACTTTATGAACCAAGATCGTATTGAAATATTGAAAAAAACAAAATCAAAAGAAGAATTGTCAGATATTAAACCAGGTATCTATAAGCTGGAGAAAAAGGATGATGGCATTTATATGCTTCTTGCTTCAGGAAGTGTACTAAATTTAAAACCAGAACTTGTAATCGAAGCTCTATGTAAATATTTAAATCTTGAATATAATAGATACGATTATATGGTTCATAGACTTGAAACCTATATGGGTGATAAGGATAATTTACAATCATTAATAGAAGCAGGAAAGAGATTTTAGATGTCAAAGAAATATATTATTACATCAATAAACAATATTATATGTGGATTTTTAATTAATGAGGGACGAACAGAGGTAATAAGAGCCTATGAACCAGAATCTATTTTAGGAAATATTTATATTGGTCGTGTATCTAATATAGTACAAAATATAAATTCAGCCTTTGTAGATATCAAAAAAGGATTAAGTTGCTATATGTCCTTAGAAGATTATTCTGGCCCAAAGCTTAAAATAGGAGATAATATTCCTGTTCAACTTAATAAAGAAGCTATTAAGACAAAAGCTCCATCTGTTACCACTAGACTTAGTTTAGATGGTGAGTATGTAGTAGTAATGTTAGATGGCAAAATTGGTGTATCATCAAAAATCAAGTCTGACTCAAAAAGAGAAGCTTTAAAATCAATAGTTAATGAATCTATAGAAGAATTTAACAAAATAAAAAAATCAAATAATATAAATATTGGTATTATCGTAAGAACAAAAGCCGAAAATGCCACAAGCGAAATCATTAAAGAGGAAACCATAAAATTATTATGTAAACTAGATGATATAATATATAAATCAAATTATCAAACCTTATATTCTTGCTTATTTGAAAAGTGTCCTATGATAGTTAAGGATATCTGCTCATATATATCTGACGATATAGAAATTATTACTGACTTAAAAGAAGTTATAGAAATTTGCAACCATCATCAAATAACCAGTATAAATTATTATTCTGATGATAATGTTAATCTTGATGTTGTATATGGTCTGAAAACAACTATAAATAATGCCTTAAATAAGAGAGTATACTTAAAATCCGGGGCATACATAATTATAGAACATACAGAGGCAATGACTGTAATAGATGTAAATAGCGGTAAATCAATAAAAGGTTCTTCCAAAGAAGAAAAGGTTTATGCAATTAATTTAGAAGCTGCAGCAGAAATTATAAATCAGCTAATATTAAGAGATATTAGTGGAATTATTATAATTGACTTTATAAGTATGAATAAGGAAATAAGTCAAAATAAATTATTAAAAGAATTAAAAAATCTAGCCGAGATAGATAAAAATCAAACTATAATAGTTGATATTACCAGACTAGGACTAGTGGAAATTACTAGAAAAAGAGTAAGAAAGCCATTACATGAAATATTTTGATATTTGTCAAGAAAAATACTTGACATAACATCATCTCAATGTTAATATATTCGAGTATGCCGCACAGTGTGGTTTAAGTCTGTCTATTTATGACAGCACCGAAACTGGCGAGTAATGATAATAGGAGGTAACCATATGTACGCAATTATAGCAACAGGCGGAAAGCAGTACAAGGTAGCTGAAGGAGATATCATTAAGGTAGAAAAGCTTAATGCAGCAGAAGGCGCTGAGGTTTCATTTGATGTAGTAGCTGTTAGCACTGATTCAGATGTTATTTGTGGCGATGCTTGTAAGAAGTCTTCAGTAAAAGCAACTGTTCTTGGCGAGGGTAAGCACAAGAAGGTAGTTGTTTACAAGTACAAGAGAAAGACTGGCTATCACAAGAAGCAGGGTCACAGACAGCCTTACACTCAGGTTAAGATTGAAGCAATCAACGCTTAATTTTTAGATTATGATTAAGGCAACTTTTTATTTGAACCAAGATGACAAATACACAGGCTTTGACGTTAGTGGACATGCAGGGTATGCAGAGTCTGGCAAAGATATTATTTGTTCAGCAGTTTCAGCACTATCAATAACAACAGTTAATGCAATTGATACATTTACTGATGTTTGTTTTAACGGTGATATGGATCCAGATGGTTCAATACGATTTAGAATCACATCTAATTTAGATGAAAAAGCACAATTATTACTTAGTACGCTTGCTTTAGGACTTACAGAAATAAGCAACGAGTACGGTGAACAGTATTTAAAAGTACACTATAAGGAGGTGTAACTGACTATGTTAAAGATGAATTTACAGCTTTTCGCACATAAGAAGGGAGTTGGTTCTACTAAGAACGGTAGAGACTCTGAGGCAAAAAGACTTGGTGCGAAGAGAGCAGACGGACAGTTTGTAAAGGCTGGTAATATTTTATACAGACAGCGTGGAACTAAGATTCATCCAGGTGTTAATGTAGGTCGTGGTGGCGATGATACATTATTCGCACTTGTTGATGGTGTTGTTAGATTCGAGAGAAAGGGTAGAGATAAGAAGCAGGTTTCTATCTATCCTAGAGAGACAGCTGAGTAATTAAGAATTATGCCGGGATATTGATTTATATCCCGGTTTTCTTTTTGTAAAATAAAATATGGTATAAACAACAATAATATGATATTATAAACTAGCCTTGTTGAACACCAATTAAATGATTTGTATTAGTATAATCAAGTCATGTAATTGATGCTCAACATTGAATTATCATATTAGATATTTGCAATTTATGTATATATTATTTAACTATTTTGGAGGTAAATTATGTTCGCTGATAGAGCAAAAGTATATTTAAAAGCCGGAAAGGGTGGAGATGGTCATGTTTCCTTTAGACGAGAAATGTACGTTCCTAACGGCGGACCTGATGGTGGTGATGGTGGAAAAGGCGGAGATGTAATCTTCGTAGTAGATCCAGGTTTAAACACCTTAACAGATTTTAGACATGTAACAAAATATAAAGCAGAAGATGGACAAGAAGGTGGCAAAAAGAATTGTCATGGAGCAAATGGAAAAGATGTAATTCTTAAAGTTCCAGCAGGTACTGTAATAAAAGACTTTGAAACTGGCAAGGTTCTACTTGATATGTCTAACAAAACCGAACCTGTTGTATTTTTAAAAGGTGGTCGCGGTGGAAAAGGCAACAGACACTATGTTACTTCTGTAATGCAAGCTCCAAAATACGCACAACCTGGACAACCTGCCAAGGAACTATGGGTTACTTTAGAGTTAAAGTGCATAGCTGACGCTGGACTTGTAGGATTTCCTAATGTTGGAAAATCAACATTTTTGTCTAGAGTTACTAACGCAAAACCTAAAATAGCAAATTACCATTTTACAACTCTTAATCCAAATCTAGGCGTTGTTGATTTGGGTCAGAATAATGGCTTTGTAATCGCAGATATTCCTGGAATTATTGAAGGTGCTTCTGAAGGAGTTGGTCTTGGATTTGAATTCTTAAGACATATTGAAAGAACTAAGGTTTTAATTCATATGGTTGATGCTGCATCAACAGAGGGAAGAGATCCTATAGCTGATATTGAAGCCATTAATAAAGAGCTTATGACATATAATGAAGAATTAGCAAAAAGACCACAAGTTATTGCTGCAAACAAATGTGATGTTCTTTATGGTGACGATTATGAAACAGTAATAACCCTTTTGAAGGAAGAATTTGAACCGAAGGGAATAAAAGTATTTCCAATATCAGCAGTTTCTGGAAAAGGCTTAAATGAGCTTTTATGGCATGTTAATACACTTGTTAAGGAAGCACCTGAAGATGTTATAGAATTTGAGGCTGAAATGGATATAGACTTTATGGATATGCCAGAACTTCCTTTTGAAGTGAAGAAGTCTGATGAAAATGAAAGAGTATTCTTAGTTGAAGGACCGCGTATAGAGAGAATGCTTGGGTACACCAACCTTGAATCTGAAAAAGGATTTGCATTCTTCCAAAAGTTTCTTAAAGATAATGGTATCTTGGATATGCTTGAAGAACTCGGTATTGAAGAAGGAGATACCGTAAAATTATACGGATTAGAGTTTGATTATTACAAATAAAGGAGATTTTTATGACAAGTAAACAAAGATCATATTTAAATGGACTTGCAATGACAATGGATCCAATAATTAATATTGGTAAAGCAAGTCTAACACCAGAAGTAACTGAGGCTGTACAAGAAGCTTTAGATAAAAGAGAATTGATTAAAATAGGAGTATTAAAAAACTGTTTTGACGATCCTAAGGCCATTGCTTTTGCATTAGCCGAAAGAACTCACAGTGAAGTTGTACAAGTAATTGGAAAGAAGATTATTTTATATAAAAAGCATAAAAAAGACCCTAAAATAATACTTCCACAATAATTCAACATACTATATATAGAAATAAGGTGTTTTAATGGATAATAAATTTACAGAGTATAATTGTATCGGCATACTAGGTGGTACATTTAATCCCGTTCACAATGGTCATATTATGCTTGCCAAGAAGGTAATTGAGCAATATAACAATATAGAACAACTTTTTCTGATGCCTAATAATTCACCTGCATACAAAGATAATAACCATATTATTACTTCAGAGCACAGATTGCGTATGTTAGAATTGGCAACTTATGATATACCTAAAACAAGTGTATCTGATATGGAAATTAAACGTGGTGGAATAACATACACCATAGATACATTAAAACAAATTAAATCTATTAATCCCACTATAAAAATTTATTTTATAATCGGGGCTGATTCTTTGTATAATATTGAAAAATGGCATAAATTCAAAGAAATATTTGATAACTGTACAATCATAGCGGCTAAACGAGATTGTGATATGACAGATATAATTAATTATTCCCAAGAATTATGCAATAAATATCCAAATTTAAAAATCTCGTTTTTGCAAACAGATTCCATTAACATCTCATCTAGTCAACTTAGAAATAACATAAAATCTGGAGTGTTTGATATGAGTTATTTGGATGATAAAGTTATTCAATATATTAAAAATTATAATTTGTATGGATGGAACTTGTAATATGAATCGAGAGAAAATGATTTCCAGATTAAAAAGTAAAATAAACGAAAAACGCTTTGAGCATTCTTTAGGTGTTGAATATACTGCAGCATGTATGGCAATGGTTCATGGTGTTGATATCGAAAAAGCTAGAATAGCAGGTCTACTTCATGACTGCGCCAAATGCTTACCTACAAAAGAAAAACTAGAAAAAGCTAGGAAACACAAACTGGCTGTAAGTAAATTTGAAGAAAAAAATCCTGATATGCTTCACGGAAAGCTAGGTGCATATTATGCCAAGTCTAGATATGAAGTTGATGATGTTGAAATCCTTGATGCAATCACTTATCATACTACCGGAAGGCCTAATATGACTTTATTAGATAAAATAATATTTGTAGCTGATTATATAGAACCTAACAGAAAAGAATTAAAGGATATGGATATAATAAGGAAAGAAGCCTTTGAAGACATTGACAAATGTGTAATTCATATACTAAAAAACACCTTGGATTATTTAAATAATTCAACCAATGAAATGGATTTTATGACACAGCTTACCTATAACTACTATGTTAACAATTAAGAAAGAGAGTAAACTATGGAATCAAAAGAATTAATAAAAATAGCATACAATGCCCTTGAAGACAAGAAGGGGCATGACATAAGGATAATTGATATAAATCAAGTATCATCAATGGGTGATTATTTTATTATAGCTGATGGTTCTAACAGAAACCAGGTACAAGCTTTATGCGACAATGTAGAGGAATATATGCATAAAGCTGGTGCTAAGCTAAAAAATCGCGAAGGATACGCAAATGGAGGGTGGATATTACTGGATTATTATGATATAATAATTCATATATTTGTTGAAGAAGAGCGTTCTTTCTATGATTTAGAACATATATGGAGAGACGGAATTCAAATATCTATAGGAGACTTGTAGTTACGTGAATAATAACAAATTAGCACAAGACAATTACAGACAGATAAATCAGATTTCAGCCAGATGCCTTAGGATTATTTGTTTAGTCCTCTTAATAGTATTTGGCTATTGCTATTTTCTTACAGATTTAGACTTTTATCTTATGGTAATTTTCTTCGGAGCATCAATATTTATTGCACTTATACCTAGTTTAATTATAAATGTATTTAAGATTGATTCATCAGAAGGCACTAAGCATGTTGTTATTATATGTACTTGTATAATTGCAACAGCAATGCTTACTTTGCTTGGAAGTTTTGCATTTCCAGTTATGCTTTTCCCGATACTGCTTGCATCTTTATATTACAATCAGACACTTGTTCTTTTTACATCATTACTTATGACAGTTGGAATTGTTGTATCAAGTGTTTTATCAGTTGTTTATAGGGAACATTTCATAGGTGGAATGTATGATAAAATTGATGATGCACTACTTGGATGTGCAACTCCGCATATTATTGTTATATTTGCAATGTCTGTGGCAGCGTATAGTATTGTACAAAGAAATTCAAATATGATTAATTCAGCAATCAAAACAGCAGTAACTATGCAAGATAACCAGAAAGGACTTATTTATTCTTTTGCGGAAATAAGTGAAAGTAAATCAAAGTTTACTGGTGAACATATCAAAAGAGTGGCAGAGTATATGCGTATACTAGGTAAAGCATCAGGTTTTGATGAGGAGTATGTAGACATGCTTTGCACAGCTTCCATGATGCATGATATTGGAAAACTTATGATAAGCGAAGAAATCCTTGATAAACCTGATAAGCTTACCGACGAAGAGTACGCTATTATGAAAAATCATGTTCTTTACGGAGAAGCTTTACTTAAGAATTGTCCAGGAGAACTTCTTCATATTGCATGTACCCTTGCCAAAGAACATCACGAAAGATGGGATGGTTCTGGATATCTTGGAATGAAAGGGGAAGAGATTGCTTATATAAGCCGTCTGATGGCTGTTTGCGATGTGTTCGATGCTCTTACATCTGATAGATATTACAAAAAAGGTTGGTCTTTAGAGGATACATTTGATGAAATAATACGTCTTAGTGGAAAACATTTTGATCCTAAGGTTGTACAATTATTTATAAGAAATTTTGATAAATTCAAGGAAATACATAGAAAGATACCTGATAAACAAAAATACTAATATGTCTATTCTGGAGGTTAAACATGTACAAAGTAATAAATGAATATACTTCAAAAGTAAATCTTCAGGAAAACGATGACATATATAATAGAATCACAGATTTTCTTCAGAGTATTAAAGAAATCAAACAAGTAAGTGTATCTGTAAGCTTTAAACGTTATGTACTTGATATAAAATTAAAAAAATACAGCGTGGAAAACGCGGCATTAGTATTTAACAAAATAAATACTGGCATATCTTATTCATATTCATCATTATTTGTTAGATTTAATGAAGGAAAATGTGTAAGATATAGATATATGACTAGCAATGAAAATAAAGATGCCATATATTGTGATATTATTTTTAGTTAACAAAAAGCCACTGATGTACTCAGTGGCTTTTATAATTTAAAATGTTCTAAACAAACCAATAACTTTTCCTAAAATCGACATATCACCTTCTACAATAATCGGGTCCATTGAGTCATTCTCAGGTTGTAGTCTAATATATCCATTTTCTTTATAAAATGTTTTAACAGTAGCAGAATCTTCAATAAGAGCAACTACGATATCAGAATTCTTAGCTGTATTAGCTTTCTCAACTAAAACTAAATCACCATGGAAGATACCTGCATTAATCATACTATCTCCCTTAACCTTAAGCATAAAAGTTTCTTTATTATGTAAGTACTCTGGTGGAACAGGGAAATAACCTTCAATATTCTCATTAGCAAGAATTGGAGCTCCACAGCTAACTGCACCAACTATAGGAACATTAACAAGTTCACGTCTAGAAAGATTAAATGTATCATCTAATATTTCTATTGCACGTGGTTTGGTAGGATCTTTGCGAATAAAGCCTTTTTCTTCTAAAGTCTCTAAATGTGCATGAACAGAAGAAGTCGATTTGAGTTTAACAGCTTCGCAAATTTCTCTGACCGCAGGTGGATAACCTTTCTTAAGAATACAATCTTTTAAATATTCTAATATTTCCTGTTGTTTAGCAGATAAGTTACTATAATCCATAAAATTCCTCCTTTTATAATATAAAACAATATTATGAAATACCTAGTCTAATTTAATTAATTTATTCTATATTAACATACATTTGTTCGAAATGCAAACGAATGTTCTGATTTTTTAAATTATTGATTATATTTTCTAAATATACTATAATAAATAGAAAATATAGAAGAAAAATGATGTTTAATAATAACTTGACATCTGCATTTTCTTTCATTATAATAACTAAAGATTTTATTATGGTAGCGAATTATCACTTTAATTCGCTAAAGCGTATAACGAGAGGTGATTATTATGTACGATAAGCTATTACATACTCCTGAAGGAGTAAGAGATGTTTATAACTCAGAGTGCAAGGAAAGAAACAAAGTTATAGAGCAGATTAATCATGTTCTAAAAAGATATGGTTATTCAAGTATCGAAACACCAACATTTGAATATATAAAAATTTTTAATTATGATAGAGGTTCCGCACATTCTAACGAGATGTACAAGTTCTTTGATAGAAATAATAATACTCTTGTTTTAAGACCAGATATTACACCTAGTGTCGCTAGATGTGTAGCAAAATACTACTCAGATGTTGATTTGCCACTAAGACTTTGCTATACAGGTAAAACCTTTACTAATGCTGCTCAACATCAGGGAAAGCTTAATGAACTCACACAAATAGGAGGTGAATTTGTTAACGATGACAGTTCAGCAGCAGATGCAGAGATTATTTCGTGTGTAATTAGTGCATTAAAAGAGGTTGGTTTAGATGAATTTATGATTGAAATTGGTGAAGTTGAATATTTTAAAGGAATTATCGATGAAGCGGGGCTTGATCAGGAGGCAGAAGATAAGATTAAAGAATTAATTCAACTAAAAAATTTCTTTGGTTTAACAGAATATGTATCAAAACTTGATATAAAACCTAATATGAAAAAGGCATTATCAGAATTTAATAGCTTGTTTGGTGGTTTAGATATGCTTGATAAAGCTAGAAGCTTAGTAACTAATCCACAGTCCATAGAAGCTATTGATCGTATGAAGAGAGTTCACCAAGCTATTACAACATATGGTTATGATAAGTATGTAAGCTTTGATTTGAGCCAGATTAACAGATATAACTATTACACAGGAATTGTATTTAATGGATACACATATGGAACAGGTGAGGCTGTAGTTAAGGGTGGAAGATACAATAACCTTCTTTCACAGTTTGGTAAAGAGGCACCATCTATTGGATTTGCCATTTATGTTGACGAACTTATGAATGCAATTAAACGCAACGACGTAGAGGTAGAAGTAGATTATTCAAATAAGATGCTTATATATGAAATTGCTGCACAAAAAGAAGCTATACAGCATGCTGTTCACCTTAGAAATAAGGGCATTAATGTTGAACTTGTTAGAAAATCACAGCGTCATGATTTAGATGAATACGAAGCTTATGCTAAAAAGATGCATATAAAAACACTTACTTATATTGATTCCGATGGAAATATTATGGATATTATCGGTTAATTGCTCTTTTTAATTTTGGAGGTTCTTATGAGATATTTAACATTTGCATTGGCAAAAGGAAGACTTGCCAAGAAAACATTAGAATTATTTGAAAAAATGGGAATTACTTGCGAAGAAGCAAAAGACCCTAATACAAGGAAGCTTATCTTCACCAATGAGGAGCATAAGATTAAATTCTTTCTGGCAAAAGCCTCAGATGTGCCTACATATGTTGAATATGGCGCTGCTGATGTAGGAGTTGTTGGTAAAGATACCATATTAGAAGAAGGAAGAAATCTTTACGAAGTTATGGATTTAGGTTTTGGAAAATGCCGTATGTGTGTATGTGGACCAGAGTCAGCCCGAGAATTATTATCTAAGAATGAAATTATTCGAGTTGCCAGCAAGTATCCTAATATAGCTAAGGATTATTTTAATAATACTAAGAATCAAACTGTAGAAATAATAAAACTTAACGGTTCCGTTGAGCTTGCCCCTATAGTTGACTTAGCTGAAGTTATTGTAGATATAGTAGAAACAGGTTCCACATTAAGAGAAAATGGATTAGATGTTTTAGAGGAAATTTGTCCACTTTCTGCAAGAGTTGTAGTTAATCAGGTAAGTCTACGTATGGAACATGAGAGAATTCTTAAAATTTTAGATCAGCTTAATACGCTTATACAAAATGAAGATTAGGTTAATGACATTACTGGAGGCTTAAATTATTATGAGAATTGTAGAATTAAATGAAGAAACAAAAAAAGATATATTAAGTAATTTATTAAAAAGAAGTCCTGATAATTATGGTTCATATGAAGCAACTGTAAAAGAAATTGTAGAAGATGTTCATGTTAATAAGGATGCTGCGCTTTTTAGATATACAGAAAAGTTCGATAAGGCAATTATTAACGCAAATAATATAAAGGTTACAAAAGAAGAGATTGAAGAAGCATATAAGTGTGTTGATGCAAATCTCCTTGAAATTATAAGAAAAGCTATAACAAACATTAAGGAATATCACGAGAAGCAAAAGCAGTATAGTTGGTTTGATTCAAAGGATAATGGAAGTATGCTTGGTCAAAAGATTACACCTATCGAGAATGTTGGTGTCTATGTACCAGGTGGTAAAGCTGTATATCCATCATCTGTACTTATGAATGTTGTACCTGCTAAGGTTGCTGGAGTATCAAATATAGTTATGACCACTCCTTGTGATGCTTCAGGAAAGGTATATCCTATGACACTTGTAGCAGCAAATGAAGCTGGTGTAGATGCAATCTACAAGGCTGGGGGCGCTCAAGCTATTGCAGCTCTTGCATATGGTACAGAATCTATTCCAAAGGTTGATAAAATAGTAGGACCTGGAAACATTTTCGTTGCCCTTGCTAAGAGAACTGTATTTGGACATGTAAGTATAGACTCTGTTGCAGGTCCAAGCGAAATACTTGTACTTGCTGATGAGACTGCTAATCCAAGATATGTAGCTGCTGATTTACTTTCACAGGCAGAACATGATGAGATGGCATCAGCTATTCTTATTACTACATCTAAGGAACTTGCAAATAAGGTTTCTGACCAGGTTGAAGTATTTATTGAAGAGCTTTCTAGAACAGAGATTATGAGAAAGTCTGTAGATAATTATGGATATATCTTAGTTGCTAAAGATATGGATGAAGCCATTGATACTGCAAATGAAATTGCAAGCGAACACCTTGAGATAATGACTAAAAACCCATTTGACACTATGACTAAGATTAAAAATGCCGGAGCAATATTCCTCGGTGATTATTCTTCTGAGCCACTAGGTGATTACTTTGCAGGTCCAAACCACGTATTACCTACAAATGGTACTGCAAAATTCTTCTCACCACTTAGTGTTGACGATTTTATAAAAAAATCTAGTATTATATATTATTCAAGAGAAGCACTTGAACCAGTACATAAGGATATTGTGGATTTCGCTAAATCAGAACAGCTTACAGCTCATGCAAATTCTATAAGTGTAAGATTTGAAAATTAAATATAACCACCAAAAACGTGTCAGTTTTTCTGATGCGTTTTTTGGCATTATATAATTTTTATGGAGTTAATATATGGATAATTTATTTGATTGGGAAAAACCAGATGAAAACATGCAAAACTTAATAACAGAATATGGCGAACAGGAATTAACAAAGGTAAAGCGAAGAAGCTTTTTCACATCATTTTTTTTATTCATAATATTTGAATTTTGGCCAACAACCTTCTCTGTATTACTAATTAACGAATTTTATTTAGGTAATGATGTTATAGAAAGGCTAACAATAAGCCTTTCGTCTATAATATTTGTATTGTTGTTTTCAATAGCCTATTATTATTATAATGTTCGAAGTAAGAAAAAATTACTATCAGATATTAAAAGTAATAAAATAAAAACTATATCAACTGTTGTAAGAGAAAAGAAAAAAAGAAATTCCATACTGGTACAGGTGCTTGGAGAAGAGCTTAGCTCTTATAAAATACCACGAATGCTACACAAAGATATAGAATCAGGAACATCATTACTTGCCATAAAATATGAAAATTGTAATGGATTTAATGATAAATATGATTTTATTTTGAATCCAAATACAATAGCAGAAGATGATTAAAATAATATATTACTAGGGGGATGTAAATCATGGATTTAGATTGGAAAAAACCAGACCAAAAAGAAACAGACTATATATTAGAATTTGCTAATAAAATATATAAATCAAAGAATAAACTCACTTATTTAGTTGGTTTATTTATACTATTGTTTGTAGAAATATTACCAATATGTCTATTAATTGGTTCTGATTCTATGGCTGATGTTATTAGAAATATCTTAGGTATAATTATATTTGGCTGTTTGTACGTGGGTATATGTTTTTTGATAACATACGGAAGAAAAAACATAATTGATGATATAAAAAACAATAGAATAGATATTATGTATGTGATTGTTCGAGATAAAAAAACAATACTAGGCAATAATATGGAAAGCGGAAATTACACAACTGTCCAGTTATCAGATAATAAAATGAGAGAATTCTTAATTAGTGATGAATTATATAAGAAAATTGGATTAGGTTCAATACTTATGGCTGTAAAATATGAAAACGGTTCTGGATTTTATGATGAATATGATTTACTTTTAAACCCTAATACAATTGCAGAAAACGATTGAAACAAACCATATAAAATGCTATAATAAGTTGTTAAATTATGTATGTATATCAATTACACACATATGAAATATTATGTAAGGATGTGATTATTTGGCTGCTAGAATTGCAAAGGTTACGAGAGTAACAAAAGAAACTAATATTGAATTAGAATTAAATCTAGATGGTATAGGTATAGCAGAAGTTGACACAGGCATAGGTTTTTTTGATCATATGCTTATTAGTTTTGCTAAACATGGCTTATTTGATTTAAAGCTTACAGTAAAGGGTGATTTATTTGTAGATTGTCACCACACAATTGAGGATACTGGTATTGTACTAGGACAAGCAATTGCTAAGGCTGTAGGTGATAAGCTGGGAATTAAAAGATATGGTTCCTTTATGCTTCCTATGGATGAAACCTTAGTTCTTTCTGCCATTGATTTATCAGGAAGGCCATATTTGGTATATGATTTAGATTTAACAGTTCCACAAGTTGGATATATGGATACCGAAATGGTTAAAGAGTTCTTTTATGCAGTTTCTTATGCAGCAGGCATGAATTTACATATTAAACAGATTCACGGTTCAAATAATCATCATATAATAGAGGCTGCATTTAAAGCTTTTGCAAAAGCTTTGGATATGGCTACAATGAAGGACATAAGATTGGAGGGACAGCTTCTTAGTACAAAAGGAAGCTTATAAATTTTATGAACAAGATAAAACTTATTGGTAATATCAGTGTTCCTTATACAGAGCCTAAAGAAAAGGTGGAGATAGCTAATTATTTCAAAAAGCTTGGAGTAGATGAGTTACTATATACTGGCGAAGGTTCATATGAAAGCTATGTAGAAGAGATAAAATATATAACAAAAAACACCGACTTACCACTGAATGTAAATATAACAGCAAAGAAGTTTGATGATGTAAAATACACATTATATGCTGGTGTTAGTAGAGTATGTTGCTATGATATAGATGGAGCTAGCACATCTCTTGAACTAGAACTTATCAATGAATCATCTCTTAGATTTGGAAAAGAAAAAATATATATAAACACCAACTTTAAGGATAGTAAGCTAGACATTGGTGATTTAAAGGAATTTAAATTATTTGGTGCTGGCGGATTTTTCATAAACGGATATAACGAAGCCTATATAGAAGAATTAAAAGATTTTATGAAGGAAATAGAGCTTCCTATTGGTGTGTATACAGATTGCTTGACCAAAAACAAAGATATTCCTGGAATGCTTTCAGCAACCAAAGAATTAATTAAAGCAGGTGTGGATACACTTATAATTAATTACACTGGTTATACAAGCCAAGAGGAAGATCCTACAGCTGATTATGTTAACGGAATTAAGACTTTACTAGCTAAGGAATTAAATAAAGATGTGAATACACTTGCATTTGAGGAATTTAAACTTAATTCAGATGGACTTATTCCTGTAATTGCTCAGGATTATAAAACTGGTGATGTTCTTATGATGGCTTATATGAATAAAGAAGCCTATGAGAAAACTTTAGAAACAGGAACTATGACATACTTTAGCAGAAGTAGACAGTCTCTTTGGATTAAAGGTGAAACTAGTGGACATTATCAATATGTTCAAGAACTTATTATTGATTGTGATAAAGACACAATCCTTGCCAAAGTTAAACAGATAGGTGTTGCCTGTCATACAGGTAGTCCAAATTGCTTCTTTACTCCTCTTTATAAAAAAGAATACGATAGTGTAAATCCACTAAAGATTCTTGAAGAGGATTACAACATAATTGTTGACAGAAAAAATAATCCAAGAGAAGGTTCCTATACAAATTATCTCTTTGATAAAGGTATTGATAAAATACTAAAAAAGGTAGGAGAGGAAGCAACTGAAATAATAATCGCTGCCAAAAATCCTAATCCAGAAGAGATAAAGTACGAAATGGCTGATTTCTTATACCACGCTATGGTACTTATGGTTGAGAAGGGTGTAACCTGGGATGATGTAGTTAGAGAACTAGCTAATAGGAGGTAATATAAATGAGTGCTTTAATTAGTGAATTAGTTTTATATTTAGTAAAGTTTATTCTTTTCCTCGCCTGTGCCTTTGTAGGTATAAAGGTTGGTGGAAAGATAAGAGCAAATAAAAACGCAAAGCTTGCAGCAGAAAGCAAGGAATAATTAGTTTAGTATAGTAACTAGGAGGACTTTAAACGTGCAGAACTACGGTGTAAATGAACTTAGAAAGATGTTTTTGGAATTCTTCGAAAGCAAGGATCATCTTAAGATGAACAGCTTTTCACTTATTCCACATAATGATAACAGCTTACTTTTGATTAATTCAGGTATGGCGCCTCTTAAACCTTATTTTACAGGTCAGGAGATACCACCTAGAAGAAGAGTAACAACATGCCAGAAATGTATTAGAACAGGTGATATAGAAAATGTAGGTAAAACTGCAAGACACGGTACTTTCTTCGAGATGTTAGGTAATTTCTCATTTGGAGATTACTTCAAGAACGAGGCAATTGAGTGGACTTGGGAGTTTTTAACAGAAGTTGTAGGACTTGATAAAAACAGATTATATCCATCTGTATATCTTGAAGATGACGAGGCCTTTGACATTTGGCATAGAAAGATTGGTATAGCTCCTGAAAGAATCTTCAAATTTGGTAAAGCTGATAACTTCTGGGAGCATGGAGCAGGTCCTTGTGGTCCTTGTTCAGAAGTTTATTATGATAGAGGTGAAAAATACGGCTGTGGTAAGCCAGATTGTACTGTAGGCTGCGATTGTGACAGATACATGGAGGTATGGAACAACGTATTTACTCAGTTTGATAATGATGGAAACAACAACTATGTAGAGCTTGAGCAGAAGAATATTGATACAGGTATGGGACTTGAGCGTCTTGCTGTAGTAGTTCAGGATGTTGATTCTATATTTGATGTTGACACACTTAAGGCATTAAGAGATAAGATTTGTGAGATGGCTAATACTACATATAAGTCTGATGAGAAGAAGGATGTTTCAATTAGACTTATAACAGACCATATCCGTTCAGTAACATTTATGACTTCAGACGGTGTTCTTCCTTCTAATGAAGGTAGAGGATACGTACTAAGAAGACTTCTTAGACGTGCAGCAAGACACGGAAGAATGCTTGGAATTAAGGATATGTTCCTTGCTGAGCTATGTAAGACAGTTATTGATTGCTCAAAGGATGCTTACCCAGAGTTACTTGAGAAGCAGGAGCATATTTTCGCTACTCTTAATAAAGAAGAGGAAAGCTTTAATAAAACTATAGACCAGGGACTTGCTATACTTAGTGGCTATGTTGAGGATATGAAATCTAAGGGAGAAAAGCAGCTTAATGGTGAGAATGCATTTAAGCTTTACGATACTTACGGATTCCCACTTGACCTTACTAAAGAAATCCTTGAAGAAACAGGAATGACTGTTGATGAGGATGGCTATAAGGAGTGTATGGAAATCCAGAGAACAACAGCTAGAAAGGCCCGTAAGGTTTCAACATATATGGGCGCTGATGCGACTATTTACGAGGAGCTTCCTGTAGAGCTTGTAACTGAATTTGATGGATATAATAAGCTTATTCTTGATGCTAAGGTAGTTGCTATGACTACTGAGGATGCTGTAGTAGATACATTATCAGAGGGTACAAACGGCTCAATCTTAACAGATGTAACTCCATTCTATGCTACTATGGGTGGACAGTGTGGAGATTCAGGTATTATCAAAACTGCAAATGGTACATTTGTAGTTAAGGATACTGTTAAGGTTGTAGGTGGAAAGATTGCACATGTAGGATATGTTGAGAGCGGAGAGATTAAGGTTGGAGAAACATCAACTCTTTCTGTAGATGAAAACCAGAGAGGTCTTACATGTAAGAACCACTCAGCAACTCACCTTCTTCAGAAGGCACTTAAGACTGTTCTTGGTGGCCATGTTGAGCAGGCTGGTTCCTATGTAGCTCAAGATAGACTTCGTTTTGATTTTACTCACATCCAGGCTATGACTAAGGAAGAAATTGCTCAGGTTGAAGCTATTGTAAATGCTGAAATTGAAAGAGATTTAGCTGTGGAAACAGCTGAGATGTCTATAGAAGATGCTAAGAAGACTGGTGCTATGGCACTTTTCGGTGAAAAATACGGCGAAACAGTTAGAGTTGTAAGTATGGGAGAATTCTCTAAGGAGCTTTGTGGTGGTACTCATGTACCTAATACAGGCGTTATCGGTACATTTAAGATTATATCAGAGCAGGGCGTTGCTGCTGGTGTAAGACGTATCGAGGCACTTACTTCAAAAGGTGCATTTGATTACTACAAAAAGCTTGAAGATGAGCTTCACGCTGCAAGTGTTGCAGCTAAGACTGAGCCATCTAAGCTTACTGAGAAGATTGAAGCTATGCTTGCAGAGATTAAGGCACTTAACGCAGAGAATCAGAAGCTTAAGGACAAGATGGCTAAGGAATCTGTTGGAGATGTAATGAGCAATGCTGTAGAGATTGGCTCATACAAGGTTCTCCCTGTAAATGTAAACGGAATCGATATGAATGCTCTTAGAAATCTGGGAGATGACTTAAAGGCTAAGATTGGTTCTGGCGTTGTAATTCTTGCATCTGATATGGATGGCAAGGTAAACCTTATTGTTATGGCTACTGATGATGCTGTTTCAGCAGGAGCACATGCAGGAAATATTGTTAAGAAAATTGCACCTATGGTTGGTGGTGGCGGCGGTGGTCGTCCAAACATGGCTCAAGCAGGTGGAAAGAATCCATCTGGTATTGCAGACGCACTTAGTGCTGGTATAGATGAAGCTAAGACTCAGCTTTCTTAGTTTTTAGAACATTTATATTATTGTATTTAACGTAATAATATAATAAAAAACATATATAATCTATATATTTATAGTCAGCTGATGTATACGGCTGACTATAAATTATGATATTAAGAAAGGAATGATTTTTATGGCATTAGTACCTACCGTGGTAGAACAAACAAGTAGAGGAGAACGAGCTTACGACATATATTCAAGACTGTTAAAGGATAGAATAATATTTCTTGCAGATGAGGTAAATGATACAACTGCAAGTCTTGTAATAGCACAGCTTTTATTCTTAGAATCAGAAGATCCAAACAAAGACATTAACCTTTATATTAACAGTCCTGGTGGCTCTGTAAGTGCTGGATTTGGAATATACGACACTATGCAATACATAAAATGTGATGTATCAACAATTTGTGTTGGTATGGCAGCTAGTATGGGAGCTTTCCTTCTTGCTGGTGGAACAAAAGGTAAGAGAATTGCATTACCAAATTCAGAGATTATGATTCATCAGCCACTTGGTGGAGCTCAAGGTCAAGCATCTGATATGAAAATACACGCAGATCATATTATTAAGACAAGAGATAAGCTTAATAAAATACTAAGTGCTAATACAGGTCAACCACTTGAAGTAATAGAAAGAGATACAGAAAGAGATAATTTCTTATCAGCGCAAGCAGCTTTAGAGTACGGATTAATTGATCACATCTTTACAAATAGAGAATAAATATCATTTAAATTCAATAAAATAATTATAATCGTCAACATTTTAAGTTATATTTATGGAATTGTCTGGTAAAATTTGTATTTATTTTCATTTTTTTGTTGACGAATATTTTTATTGTGTTATAATAATTGATGTGCGATTTGGAGGTAAACCCAAACAGTTGTATAGCACGTAATTAGATATTTCGCAACTGGAGGGAGGTTGAGGATAGTATGTCAAACGTAATAGTTAAAGAGAACGAGACTTTAGATAGCGCTCTTAGAAGATTTAAGAGAAATTGCGCTAAGGCTGGTATTCAGCAGGAGATTCGTAAGAGAGAGCATTACGAGAAGCCAAGTGTAAAGCGTAAGAAAAAGTCAGAGGCTGCTAGAAAGCGTAAGTTTAAATAATTAATATGTATTATTATTAAGAGTTACCATTAGGTAACTCTTTTTTTGTCCTATTTTCTATTATTTCTGAATAGAATGTATAAAAAACGGTATATAAAATGATTAAAACCATAATTCTTGACAATAATGCACTATTCATTGAAAACTATAAAAATATAGATTATTTCGATGAAACTATTATTAGAATTTGTTGTAAGCAATTAATTATAGTAATAACAGGAGAAAATTTGTTACTTGATTCACTAGGAAACTTAAATCTTAAAATATCTGGTAGCATTTCAAATATAGAATATATTAAGTTATGAGGTTTATATATGAAAAAAATGAAAGAATGGATACAGGGTCAGATAATATTAGAAACTACAGGATGGGGAAGAGAAAGATTAATAAACATCTGTAAAAAGAATAATATCAAAATACATAATCTAAAAATTATTCAAGATGGATATACATTTCAGACCACATATATGGATTATAAAGAAGTTGTTAAATATAATAATAAAATAAATACGCAAATAACTATAAAAGACAAATGGGGACTACCTTATTTCTTTTATAAATACAAAAAACGTAAGATATTTCTTATTTGTTTTTTACTATTTGTTATTGGAATATATGCTTTTTCTAATTACATATGGAATATTTCAATAATAGGAAATGAAACTTATACAGCAGAAGAATTATCGAAAGACATAACTACAAATTACGTTAAAATTGGTTCATCAAAAGATAAAATAAACTGTAGTGAATTAGAAAAAGACCTTCGTAACAAATATACCGACATAGCATGGATTAGTTGTGATATAAAAGGCACAAATCTAGTAGTAAACATTAAAGAAACCATTCCAACCAACGAGATTATAACAATAGATGAGCCATGTAATATCGTTGCATATAAAGACTCTATAGTAACAGATATAATAGTAAATAGTGGTTCTAAAATAATAGATATAGGAGACGAAGTTAAGAAAAATGATGTTTTAATTTCAGGTGTTGTAAACGTTTATAATGAATATGAGGAATTAATAGAAACAAACTATACTTCAGCTATGGGTACAATATGGGGGATTGTTGAGTATAACTATAATGATGAATTTGATATGGAAAGTAACCATAAAGAATATACTGGAAACAAAAAGAAAACTTATAAGTTAAATATTGCAAATAATCATATAGAATTACCTTTCTCAGAAAACAAATACAAAAATTCTGATGTAATAAGTGAAAACAGCAACATAAAACTTCTAGAAAATCTTTATTTACCCATAGGAATATATAAAGAAACTCACAGTGAATATATTATTACAAGGAAAAAACTAAGCGAAGATGAAGCTTACCAGCTAGCTAATAAACGTCTTATATTATATATTGATAATTTAAAGAAAAAAGGGGTGTCAATCCTTGAAAATAATGTTACAATAAGCATTGAAAATGGTAAATGTATATCCTCTGGAACAATAAAGTGCAAAGAGGTTGTTGGCATTCCATCAAAATTAACCATCACTCAAGAAGGAGAACAAAAATAGATGAGTTCATATTCTGAAAACATAAATATTCCCAATGAACATATTCAAAATATTTTTGGACAATTTGATAGGAATATTAAGAATATAGAAAAAGCTTACCATGTAACAATAGTACTGAGAGGCGATTCCTTAAAATTAGCCGGAGAAGAAGATAATGTAAAAATGGCTGTTTCCGTAATAGAACAGATGATTAATCTCTCTAAGAATGGAAATGTTATCTCTGACCAAAATATAAATTATGCAGTATCACTTTCTAAAACTGGCAATGAAAAGCTTGTTACTGAACTAGATAAGGACACTGTATGCCACACCATTAACGGGAAACCAGTCAAAGCAAAAACACTAGGTCAAAAAAGATATCTTGATTCAATTGACAAGAATATGATAGTTTTTGGTGTTGGACCAGCAGGAACTGGTAAAACATATCTTGCTATGGCTAAGGCTATAACAGCATTTAAAAATAATGAAGTAAATAGGATTATTCTAACACGTCCAGCTATAGAAGCAGGTGAAAAACTTGGTTTTTTACCTGGAGATTTGCAAAGCAAGGTTGATCCATATTTAAGACCACTATATGATGCTCTATATGAAATTATGGGTGCCGAGTCATTCCTTAAAAATATGGAGAAAGGATTAATTGAAGTTGCACCTCTAGCGTATATGAGAGGTCGAACTCTTGATAACGCTTACATTGTACTTGATGAAGCTCAAAATACAACTCCAGCTCAGATGAAAATGTTTCTTACAAGAATCGGTTTTGGTTCTAAAGCAATTATTACTGGTGACTTATCTCAAAAGGATTTACCAAAAGACGCCCAGTCAGGTTTGGAAGTTGCACTTAAAGTACTCAATAAAATTGATGACATATCAATAGTAACATTTTCAAGTGATGATGTAGTAAGACATCCTTTGGTTCAAAAAATTGTAAGTGCCTACGAGGCATATGAAGAAAAGGTCGAGAAAGCAAAAAACAAAACCTATAGGAAAGAAACTAACGCAGATAACAAAAAAACTGCATCCAGCAAAAGGAAACAGTCATAACTTGCTAACAAAGGTTAAATGTTGTATAATCAGAAAGGTGATTTTTGGATGAGTATTTTTATAGAAAACGAATTAGATACAGATATCCCGAAAGACTATGAGGACATTATTAAAGATATAGTTAATTCTGCTATAGAATATATGAAATGTCCTTATGAATGTGAGGTAAACGTAATCTTCACAGACAACGATGGTATAAAAGAGATAAATAATCTTCATAGGGGAATTAATTCTCCAACAGATGTATTGTCTTTTCCTATGTGCGAATTTGATACTATAGGCAATTTTGATAACCTAGAAAACAATCCTTTAGAATTTTTTAATCAAGATACTGGAGAATTAATGCTAGGTGATATAATACTCAATATTGACCGAATCAAATCACAGGCACAAGAGTATGGTCATACAAGAAGAAGAGAATGTGCATTTTTAACAGCTCACAGTATGTTACATCTCTTTGGATATGATCACGTTGATGATGAAGAACGTATCATCATGGAACAAAAGCAAGAAGAAATATTAACTAAGAAAGGATACACCAGAGATGATAAAAAAGAAGTTAACTAAAATAGGAATTACAACACTTGCCTTGTCTATGGCACTTTTGACTGGATGTGGCAAAGATAAGGATAAAAAGGAAGTTACAACTAATTCAGATGCAGTATTAAACATGGAAGCATCCGACTCAATGAACAATCCATCAAACATTGATTTTGTACCTACAAAGGAAGGATATGTTCTCAGTGAATTAACTGGTGAGTGGATTGACGAAAAATTAGAAAATCAAAGACCAATGTGTATAATGATTAATAATATAATTGATGCGATGCCACAGTCAGGTATATCACAGGCTGATATTACTTATGAGATGATAGTAGAGGGTGGAATCACACGTTATATGTGTGTATTTAAGGATTATGATAATATAGAAAAGCTTGGTCCTGTAAGAAGTTCAAGACTTTACTATGTACAAGCATCACATATTCACGGTGACTTATATGCTCACTATGGATGGAATACATTTGCTGAAGAAAAGATTAATCAGTTAGAAGTAAATAACATAAATGGTATTGATGGTGTAGGTGGTGTAACTTACTATCGTGATGATTCAAGATACGCTCCACATAATGTATATACAAATGGAGAAATGCTTAACGCTGGTGTTGAATATATGGGCTATAGCAAAGAATACAAGGATAATTTCAAGAAGTCACTTGCATTTTACTACGAAGACACAGAATTAGAAGGCGGTGTTACAGCTAATAAGGCTACAGCTCCATTTAGTTCATATTACTCACCATGGTTTGAATATAATCCAGAAACTAAGCTTTACGAGAGATTCCAGTATGGAGAAGCGCAAATTGATCAGGAAACTGGCGAGCAGCTTGCATACAAAAACGTTTTAGCTATATATGCTAGATATTCACCAATTCACGATATTCTTCTTCAGGTACATTGGGATGAAGGCGGAAATGGATACTATATTTCAAATGGTAAAGCTGTTCCAATAACTTGGAGATACGAAGAAGGCGTAATAAAATATTATGACCAGTCAGGTGCTCAGCTTAAGATGAATCCAGGTAAGACATTTATTGAAGTTCTTGACTCAGACGGTTCATCTGATATGGTATTTGAATAAGAATATAAATTAATGAGAATAATTTCTTCAAGGGGTGATTATTTATGAGTCCATTGAAGAAATTATTTTTATATTTATTAGTATATACTTGTTTGTTTTTAATTACATTTAATATATTTCATTATATTTTTGAAAATCAGCTATTATAAGGAGAAATTATGTACGATTTATGTGTGGTTGGTGGTGGTGCCGCAGGAATTAGTTGTGCAATTGCAGCTGGAAGACTAGGTTTAAAAGTATTGTTGGTAGATAAGAATAACAAGCTAGGAAAAAAGTTATATGCAACAGGCAATGGAAGATGTAATCTTACTAATAGTCAATTCGATATTATCAAGCACTTTAATTCAAGTGACAATAACTATTATGCATTTGTTAATGATGCTTTAGATAATGCATATAATTCTAAAATTCCAAATCAACAAATAATTGATTATATGCATTCCATAGGCATACGAACAACAAATGAAAATAACTACATATATCCTAATTCTGCTCAGGCATCATCAGTTGTCTGGGCTATGGTTGATGAATTAAAGCTTTATAATATTGAAATTCTTTTAAATACGGAAATAATTAACATAACAGGTAAATACCCATCATTTATAATTAAAAGCCAAAATAAGGCTTATAAAGCCTCACAAGTGGTACTTTCTTGTGGAGGTGCAGCTTATAAATCTTTGGGTGGTACAACTGCAGGCTATAATCTTGCAAAAAATATAGGACACAACATAATTCCAATCCGACCTTGCTTATGCGGACTAGAAGTCAAAGAAGATGTATCAGAAATAGCCGGAGTAAGAGCCAAAGTACATATTAAGTTGACAGATACTAACAATAATTCATTCGGTGAAAGCTCAGGAGAGCTTCAACTTACTAAACAAGGATTATCCGGAATATGTATATTTGAAATATCATCACAAGTTGGTATTTTATTAAACAAAGGCATAACCCCTATAGTAAATGTCTCATTTTTTAATAATACTGACAATTTATACAAGTTATTAATTGAAAAAGTAGAACATAACAATATTGGCAATAGAACAGTTGTTGGTTGGTTAAATGGTTATGTTAATGATAAAATAGCTCAATATGTATGCAAAAAGCATAATATTGATAACAAACAAATATCCAGCCAAATACCAAAGACAATATTACTTAATATAATTAATGATTTGAATAATATGACTTTTACCGTCACAAATTTATACGATATGGAGCAAGCCCAATTAACTGCTGGTGGTATTGAAATATCTGATATTAATCCAAATACAATGGAATCTAATATAATAGAAGGTTTATATATAGTTGGAGAATTACTAGATATCGATGGTATCTGCGGTGGTTACAACCTAACGTTTGCAATGCTTACAGGTTTAAAAGCAGGAAAGAGTGTATATGATAAGAATAAATCAAATTAAAGTTCCTATAATGCATAATCAGGAAACTTTAAAAAGTAAAATTGAAAATATAATAAAATCAAAGGATTTTACTATCCATAAAATTGTTAAAAAATCTATAGATGCTAGAGATAAAAATGAATTAATGTATATCTACACTATAGACATAAAGTCTAAAGATGAAAAACGAATTCTTAATAGATTTGTAAACAATAATAATATTATGTCTACCAATTGCAATGATTATGTAATTAATTATACTAACACATTAGACAACAACATTAGTCCTATTATAATTGGTGCAGGACCTGCAGGATATTTTTGTGGTCTTTATCTAGCACGTATGGGATTTAAACCTGTTATATTTGAGCGTGGAAAGAAAGTAGAAGAACGTTCTAAGGTAGTAGAAGGCTTTTGGAATGGAAATAAAATAAATCCTGAATGCAATGTTTCCTTTGGTGAAGGTGGGGCAGGTACATTTTCAGATGGAAAGCTTAACACTAGTATTAAAGATAAAAATGGTAGAATTAGCGCTGTTATAAAGGATTTTATAGACTTTGGTGCACCTGAAGAAATCGGTTATCTTAACAAACCCCATATAGGCACTGACTATCTAAAAAATATACTTGTTAATATGCGTAATGAAATTATTAGATTAGGCGGAGAAATACATTTTGACTCTTGCTTTATGGACTATCAATGTATTGAAAATAAAGATTCTAACAAAAATACTTATATTATATCAATCAAAGATAATCTAACAGGGGATATAAAACAATATACAACAAGTGCTTTAATATTAGCCATAGGACATAGTGCTAGAGATACCTTTAAAATGCTTAATAACAATAAGCTTCCTATGGAACCAAAAGCATTTGCTATTGGTGTTAGAATTGAACATCCAAGAAAGATGATTGATGCCGGACAATATGGAACAAGTGATAATGCAAAACATCTTCCTGCTGCAGATTATAAAATGACTTTTCGTTCATCTAAAGGACGTAGTGTTTACAGTTTCTGTATGTGTCCTGGTGGTATGGTCGTAAATGCATCTTCTGATGAAAATCAGTCAGTTGTTAACGGCATGAGTAACCATGACAGAAACGAAATTAATTCAAACAGCGCAATAGTTGTAAATGTAACACCAGATGACTTTAATGCCGAAGGTTTCGATAAATACGGGGTATTAGCTGGTGTTGAATTTCAAAAAAAATATGAAGCATTAGCATATAAAGAAGGTAATGGTAGTATTCCTGTTCAAACATTTAAAGATTATAAAGCAAATGTAACATCAACTTCTTTGGGTGACATTAAACCCAATATCAAAGGATCATATACATTATCAAACCTTAATAATTGTTTGCCAGCATATGTAAATAATGCTATAATTGAAGGGATTTCTTACTATGACACTAAGCTATCTGGTTTTGGAAGAGAAGACAGTGTTTTGTCTGGTATAGAATCAAGAACATCATCTCCTATAAGAATACTTAGAGATGATACATTTATGAGCACTGAAAGAGGAATATTTCCTTGTGGTGAAGGTGCCGGCTATGCGGGCGGTATAACATCAGCTGCTGTAGATGGAATTAAAATCGCAGAAGCATGTGCGGCATACCTATTAGAATCATATAATCATTAACATTACACATAGAAAGGTCATATATTATGAATCATAGAGAGTTACTTAAGGACAAGAAGAAAATTGTAATTAAAATAGGTTCCTCATCCCTTATCCATGCTGAAACTGGTGGTGTGGATTTTAGAAAGCTTGAGAAACTAGTTAGAATAATTTGTAATTTAAAAAATCAAGACAAAGACGTAGTTCTTGTATCTTCTGGTGCAATAGGAGTTGGTTCTCAAGCATTAGGACTTAAAACCAAGCCAAAAACTGTATCATTAAAGCAAGCATGTGCTGCAGTAGGACAAGGGCAGCTTATGATGATGTATCAGAAGCTATTTATGGAATATAATCATCTTGCTGCACAGGTTCTTCTAACTTTTGATGCAATTACTGATGAGGAGAGAAGAAGAAATGCAGAGAACACATTAAACGAACTTCTCCAACAAGACGTTATTCCTGTTGTTAATGAAAATGACACAGTTGCAACTGAAGAAATAGAATTTGGAGACAATGATACATTGTCAGCTATAGTAGCAAACCTTATTAATGCAGATTTACTTATATTACTTACTGATATAGATGGATTCTACACCGATGATCCACACAAGAATCCTGATGCTGTAAAGCTTTCAATTGTCACTGAAATAACAGAAGATCTTAAAAACATGGCAAAAGGTGCTGTAACAAATTACGGTACGGGTGGTATGTCAACTAAGATTGCCGCTGCAAGAATTGCGGTAGACTCAGGTGCTGATATGGCTATCTTAGACGCCTCTAACCTTAACCTAATAAATTGTCTTATTGACGGTGACGATGTTGGAACTCTTTTCCTAGCTCACGATGTTCCTGATTTTGACACAGTAGACTTTATTATACATAAAGGTTACCTAAAATAGTAAAACAATCTGATATTATAATAGAATTATATGAAAGGAATATAATATTCTCATGACAGATGAAGGTATAAAGAGAATTAATGAATTATATCACAAGGCAAAGTCTCCCGAAGGTCTAACTGACACGGAAAAAGAGGAACAAGCAGCCCTTAGAAAACAGTTTGTAGAAGACTTTAAAAGAAATCTTAGAGGCACCTTGGATAATATAGATATTAAAGAAAAGGATGGTTCTATAACTCATGTTAAGGACATTCCTTTAAAGAAAAAGGAAGTTAAGGAATAAGATGTATGAATTTCAATATATCTAAAAAAGAAATAAGAGATACAATTTTAGATATTAGAAAGAGTTTTGACATAGAATATCTAAATCGTTTATCAAATGTTATATGTAATCGAGTTATCAAACAAGAAGCGTATATTAATTGCAAGAATTTGGTGTTATATATGCCAATCAATAACGAAGTCAACCTAGATATTCTTATGAATAAAGGATTTCAAGATAATAAGAGAATTTGGATTCCAAAAGTACTAAACAAAAACATGGAATTCTATAGAATAACTAAAGATACAAAGCTTATAAAAGGTGCTTATGGTATTTTAGAACCAGACTGTGAAGAAATTCTAATTCCAGATAATAATACACTTATTATTATGCCCGGAGCAGCATTTTCTGAGGACATGGGCAGGATAGGCTATGGTGGTGGATATTATGACAAGTATTTATCAAAACACACCTGTTGCAAAACCATTGCTGTTTGCTATAATTTTCAAATAATGCCTATGATACCTATGGACGAACATGACATTAGACCAGATATAATTATAAGCGATGACAATATATTTATTAAGAAAGAAATATAAGGGGGAATATATAGATGTTAAATGAATTAGGAAAAAAAGCAAAAGCCGCCTCAAGAGTAATGGCTCGTCTTAGCCAAAATGATAAAAACAACGCACTTTTAGTCGTTGCAGATGCTCTTGTAGCTAATGCAGCACCAATTATAGAAGCAAATACTATAGATATGGACAATGCTAAGAAAAACGGTATGTCTGAGGCACTTTTAGACAGACTTTTACTTACTAAAGAAAGACTTGAGGATATGGCTGTTGGTATAAGACAGGTTGTAAGTCTTGATGACCCTGTAGGAGAGGTTATCAGTATGAAGCAACGTCCAAACGGACTTATGATAGGCCAAAAACGTGTTCCTATGGGTGTTATAGGAATAATCTACGAGTCAAGACCAAATGTTACAGTTGACGCATTTGCACTTTGCTTTAAGACTGGTAATGCTGTAATACTTAGAGGTGGTAGCGACTGTATACACTCAAATATTGCAATGGTTAAGGTTATTAAAGAAGCCTTAGAAAGTGCCGGTGTAACACCTGATTCAGTTAGTCTTATTGAGAATACTGACAGAGAGGTTGCAAAGCAGTTTATGAAGCTTAACCAGTATATTGATCTTCTTATTCCAAGAGGTGGTGCAGGACTGATTAAGACCGTTGTTGAGAATGCAACTATTCCAGTAATTGAGACAGGTACAGGAAACTGTCATATTTATATTGATAAGAGTGCTGATTTAGAAAAGGCACTACCAATTATTAAAAATGCAAAATTACAGAGATTGGGTGTGTGTAATGCCTGCGAGTCCCTTGTAATACATAAGGATATTGCAGATAAAGCTATACCTATGATAGCTGATATGCTTAATGAAAATGACTGTGAAATCCGTGGTGATGAAATAGCTCAAAGTATTTCAAGCATAATTAAAGCAGCTTCTGATGAGGATTATGGCACTGAATATCTTGCGAAAATCATTTCTGCTAAGGTTGTTGATTCATTGGATGAAGCTATTGAACATATTAACAACTACAGCACAGGACATTCAGAGGCTATTATAACTGAAGACTATGAAAGCTCTCAGCGTTTCTTAAACGAAATCGATTCGGCCTGTGTATATGTAAATGCATCAACAAGATTTACTGATGGATTTATGTTTGGATTTGGAGCTGAGATTGGAATTTCAACTCAGAAGCTACATGCAAGAGGTCCTATGGGCTTACTTGCACTTACTTCAACTAAATTTATCGTATATGGCAACGGACAGATCAGAGAATAGCTTATACGAATATAATTAATAATGAAAATTTTTATTAAGCTACCTATAATGATTACTTAACAAGGAGAATAAATATGTTAGATATGAAATTCACTGGATCTAAGGAATATGTTGCATCACCTGAGCTTATGGCTGCTGTTGACGTAGCACGTGCCTTGGAAAAGCCACTTCTTATAAAGGGTGAGCCTGGAACAGGTAAAACCATGCTTGCTGAAGCTATTAGCAAAGCATTTAATATGCCTTTATACATTTGGAACATTAAGTCTACTACAAAGGCTCAGGACGGTCTTTACGTGTATGACACCATTCAAAGGCTTTATGATAGCCAGTTTGGTGAAGAAGGCGTAGATGATATAAAGAGATATATTAAGTTAGGTAAGCTTGGTGAAGCATTTAAATCTGAGCAACAGGTAATTCTTCTTATCGATGAAATAGATAAGGCTGACCTTGAGTTTCCTAACGACCTTCTCTGGGAGCTTGATAAAATGGAGTTTTATATCCATGAGACTAAAGAGACTATTAAGGCAGCTACTAGACCTATAGTTATAATTACCTCAAATGCTGAGAAAGAACTTCCTGATGCATTCCTTAGAAGATGTATATTCCACTACATAAGCTTCCCTGAAAAGGAAGAAATGGAAGAAATCGTGGGTGTTCACTTTGAAAATATTGATGAAAATCTCTTAAAGCACGCTATGGACACATTTTATTGGATTAGAGAGATTAAAGAGGTTAGAAAAAAGCCTAGCACATCAGAGCTTATTGACTGGTTAAATGCACTTATGTTAGGTGGAATCGACCCTGAGACTATCAGAACAAAATTACCTTTCCTTGGCGTTCTTATAAAGAAGGA
Source organism: Lachnospiraceae bacterium (assembly GCA_015057445.1). Taxonomy (GTDB): domain Bacteria; phylum Bacillota; class Clostridia; order Lachnospirales; family Lachnospiraceae; genus Coprococcus_C. Next base: position 114,850 of record SVEI01000001.1, read on the forward strand.
CGAGGATATTGAGGTTGTGAAAAAGAGGAGAATCCTATAATTGTTTGCTGAATTTTTGTATGTATGCCGAGACAAAGGCTTAAAAATATCCATGACAGAATGGATCACATTTATGGATGCCTTGGATAAGGGGTTGGCACATTCTTCTCTGGAGGGCTTTTATAACCTGGGGCGAATGATTCTTGTTAAGACCGAGTCGGACTTTGATAAGTTTGATATTGCCTTTATGGAGTATTTCAAGAATATCAAGATGGGAGAGGAGCTTCCTGCAGATATTATGAAATTCCTTGATAAGGGAGATATGGATACATCTAATCTTAACAAGGACGTATATAGCTTTGATACCACCAGAGATATGGAAGAAACTAAGCGAATGTTTAGAGAGCGCATCACAGAGCAAAAGGAAGAGCACAATGGTGGTAACTACTGGATAGGGACTAGCGGTGGTTCAGCCTTTGGTCACAATGGACGTAACCCAGGCGGACTTCGTGTCAGTGGTAAAACCGGTATGAGAAGTGCATTTCAGGTTATGGGGGAACGAAAATACGCTGACTTTAGACATGATAAAACCCTTGATATAAGACAGTTCCAAGTAGCATTTCGTAAATTAAGGCAATTTTCTACCAAGCTGGAAGTACCTCGTACAGAGCTTGACCTAGATAAAACCATAGATTCCACTTGTAATAATGGTGGTTATCTTAAGCTTGAATTTGACAAGCCTAGAAAAAACTCTGTTAAGCTTTTATTGCTTTTTGATTGTGGTGGAACTATGCTTCCTTTTAGCGAGCTTTGCAATGATTTATTCCAGGCTGTTCATAAAGCTAATCATTTCAAAGATGTTAAGACATATTATTTCCATAACTGCATATATAGTAAGGTATATAAGGATGCAGAGTGCGAGATGGGTGATTGGGTTGACTTAGATTATATCTTTAAGCACACAGACAAGGATTACAAGGTCATTATCGTAGGAGACGCTCAGATGGCTCCAGAAGAGCTTTTTGATCTAAATGGTAACTACAGAGGGCCAAACGATGGTAGAAGTGGATATGAGTGGAATAAGCTGTTTAGAAGCAAGTATAAGAAAGCTATATGGCTTAATCCAAGATTCCATGGTAGCTTAAATCAGCTTGGATGGATGGAATCTGAGAGAACATTAGCTGAGATATACGATATGTTCCCACTAACTGTAGATGGGCTAAAGGATGGAATTAAAAAGCTAATGGCGCCACGATAAACGAAATAAGTTATAATATAGTAAAATTTCTATTTAAAAAATAACAATTCTAACCTATAATAATATTTGTGACATAGTATTATTATAGGTTATATTTTTATAAAACAATTTGGGGGTACAAAATTATGGAGAAAGATTTTACTAAAGGAATCGGTCTTGTACTTGCAGGTGGTGGCGGAAAAGGAGCTTACCAGCTTGGCGTACTTAAAGCTTTAAAAGAAAAAGGATTATTAGATGAGGTTACAGCTATTTCAGGAGCTTCAATAGGCGCTGTAAATGCAATGTTATATGCTCAGGAAAATATAGATATTATGTATAAAGCCTGGGAAGAAATTGATATGCTTACACTTTTTGATGTAGAGCTTGAGATGTTGCTTAATAACAGACCTTATTTTTCCCGTTCAGAAATGCTTTCACTTATGGAAAAATTTATTGATTATGATCTTGTAAAATATGGTAAATACAAAATATATAACTCTATTTGTAAAGTAAATAATGATGGTTCAGCACCTGTGGCTGAATATAGATGTCTAAATGATTTAGACATTGAGGGAATAAAAAAAGTACTTCTTGCGTCAACAGCACTTCCTGTAATATATGAAGCTGTAGAAATTGATGGAGCGCATTATAGAGATGGAGGTATCTGCGATAATGAGCCAATTAAACCTCTTTATGACGCTGGAATTAGAGAATTTATAGTAATAGGGTTAAAACATGGTAAAAAAATCAATACTGATAAATGGCCAGATGCTAATATAATTGCCATTTACCCAAGTAGAGATTTAGGTGATTTAGTTGACGGAACACTTGACTTTACAAGTAAATCAATATTATATCGACAACTTCTTGGGTATAAGGATGGTTTAAGATCAGTCAAAACCCACTTTGAAAAAGATGAAATGTACATAAATCTTGAACCACAGCTTGCCTTAAGTGATTATAACGAGGTTCTAATGAATCTAAGAACTCAAAGTACAATAAAGACTGTAGAAAGTAGAGTCAATGCAAATATAGACAGATTTAATGCTATAGCAAAGAAGTATGCTGACTTTTGAATCAATAAAATTATAGATACTATTGTAAATAACATAAAAACAGGCTTATAACAAAAAATAAGCCTGTTTTTATGTTATTAATCATTGTGCATTTTGACGAATTTTATTCTATAATTTAAAATAATTTGACATATTGCACAATTAAGTTTACAATAATAATATAAGTTTCTTATTGATATATGTAGATTGGTTATATATAAAAATGCCATTTATACACATATGGCAGATAAGGAGGCTGTTATGGGTAAGCATATTATAACTATTGGTAGACAATTTGGAAGTAACGGTAGAGAAATTGCACACAGATTGGCTGAAAAACTAAATATTCCATTTTATGACAAGGAGCTTCTTAATGAAACAGCTAAAAATAGTGGATTAAGCGAAAATATCCTTAAAAGTCTTGATGAAAGACCTTCTCGAAGCTTTTTATATTCCCTTGTAATGGATCCTTATAGCTACGGATTTACAAGTCAAGGATATCAGCCAAACCTTAACCAGCAGGCATTTCAGGCAACTTACGATACAATTAAAAAGATTGCAGATGAAGGTTCATGTGTATTTGTAGGAAGATGTGCAGATTATGCATTAAGACATAATCCAGATTTAATAAGACTATTTATTTATGCACCTCTTGAAGCTAGAATTAAAACTGTATCTGAGAGATTTAATCTAACAGAAGAGAAAGCAAAAGCTCAAATCCAAAAAGAAGATAAGGGTAGAGCTACATATTATAACTATTATACATCAAAAAAATGGGGTTCTTTAGATGGTTATGATATATTTATAAATAGTAGTTTGATGGATATTGATCATACAGTTGATTACATAATAGAGTTGCTAGATAAGATAGAGAAGTTTCATTAGAATAAAAAGGTACCTTAACTGGTACCTTTTTTATATGTAAAGTAGTTCAATAATCAAAATAGTTGTTGACATATATTATTTTACAAAGTATTATAAATTCAAGAAAACTGGTTTACATAATAATATTATGGTAGCTTTTATGATTTTTCCCTTAATTGTACTTTATTACGAGCCAAACGTTTTCTTTCATTATCAATATCCGCATAATGCTTTCTAGTTGTATTAACATCTGTATGGCCAAGAACATCCGCAACCAAATATATATCCGATGTTTCTTGATAAAGGGCTGTACCATATGTACTTCGAAGCTTATGTGGCGTAATATGCTTAAGAGGAACTGCAGATTGAGCATATTTCTTAACAAGATTTTCAACAGTCCGAACGCTCATACGTTTTCTTTGTGAGGAGAGAAATAAAGCATTTTCATGACCATCCTGGGCATTTATCTTTTTTCTTTCCTTAATATAGTCCTGTAGTGGCTCAATAGCTTCATCGCTAAAATAAACAATAGCTTCCTTGCCACCTTTTCGGATAATTTTGATACACAAGTTATCAAAGTCTACATGATTAATATCTAGACCAATACATTCAGATATACGAATCCCTGTGGAAAGCATAAGCGTTAAAAGGGCCAAATCGCGAGTTTTTGTCTTTTCATGGTACTTTTGTTGCTTAGACGTCAAATTAAGGCCATATTCAACGGTATCTAAAAATTGAGCGGTTTCTGCAGCATCCATACGAACGATTTGTTTCTCTGGAACTTTAGGACGCTCAATTTTAGCCACTGGATTTTGGCTAACAAGGTCATTTTTGTAGTAATATGCGTAAAATACATTTAAAGACACGATTTTGCGCTTTATAGAAGCTTTACCATTGGTAATAATTTTGCCGTCTTTTCTGTACATCTGTAAATAGTCCATATAGTCTTCAATAAATGAAGAATCTAAAGATGATAACACTTCTAGAGATACGTCCTTAGGGCTATTTAAGGTCACTTCAGAATAACATTCAACAATATACTCAAAAAATGTCTTTATGTCCCTGGCATAACCAAGCCTTGTACGTGATGCCTTTGATTGTTGTATAGCTCTAAAGAAATTCCTTACATAAGATGGAAGCTCATTACAAATACCTCTGATAAGTTCAATATTTTTCATTTCATTTTCTTGATGATAAGATACATTAGCCAAATTCAAAAACCTCCTAAAAAACCTAGCAATAATGCGGGTTTACAAGTATAATATGATTATAGCACTATCCAGGGAAAAAGTACAGTCTTTTTTCGTAAAACCTGGGTTTAGCGAATAGTTATAAATATTTCATTCTACTACTCACTATATTAAGAAAGGAAAAAATAATATGAACGAATTACTAGGGGAATTATTATTAATGGCAATAGTTTGTTTCTTTGTGTTTGTACTGAATAAATTATTTCCAAGCAAAAATAATAATTATGAATCAACTGATGATTATGATTATGTTGACAATAATTCATTATTTGATATATTTGATTTTTTCGACAGCGATGATGATGACGATGATTTTGACTTTGATGATGATTGACATAAATATAAAAAAGGGACATTAGTCCCTTTTTAACTACACTCTACTTTCTTAGTCTTTCTAATATCTTCCCAAAATACTCCGGCACTTCAGCCTTAAATTCCATATATTCACCTGTTATAGGATGCTCAAATCCAAGAACTCCAGCATGAAGCACCTGTCCTTCAGTTTTAAATGGCTTATTTTTAGGCCCATAAACCTCATCTCCAAGCAATGGATGGTTAATACTGGCCATATGTACCCTAATCTGGTGTGTTCGGCCTGTTTCAAGCCTACATTCGATTAATGAAAAGTTATTGGACAGTTCTTCTAGAACCTTATAATGAGTAACTGCCCTTCTTCCATTAGGGTCTATAGCCATTTTCTTTCTATCAACCTTATGACGGGCAATTGGTTTATCAACTGTACCTTCAGTAACCGAAAAATGATTATAACATATTGCAGTATACGCCCTGGTTATATCATGTACTTTAAACTTATCTGACATAACTCTATGGGCCACATCATTCTTACAAACCATCAGAAGTCCTGTTGTATCCATATCAATTCTATGAACGATTCCAGGTCTTAACACACCATTAATGGTTGACAAAGAATCTTTACAATGATACATAATTGCATTAACTAAAGTACCTGAGCTATGTCCTGGTGCTGGATGAACAACCATTCCCTTAGGTTTATTGACAATAAGTATATCATTATCTTCGTATATTATATCAAGTGGTATATTTTCTGGCAGAATTTCTAATTCTATAGGTTCTGGAATAATTACATTTATAACGTCGCCCTTCCTAAGCTTATAATTTGATTTTAGAACTTTTCCATCACAGGTTATATTACCATCATCAATAAGCTTTTGAATATATGCCCTAGAATAATCATCCATTATTTCTGAAAGACATTTGTCAATTCTAACGCCAATATAACCAGCATATTCATGATCTATTATAAAATTTAATATATCTTGCTCCATCGAGTCATCCATATACTGATTATCCATTATAACTTCAAATTTTACTCCTCTTCTATATTTTTTTCCTTTTCCTTAGTCACTTCATGTTCATTAGATTTCCCAAATATTTTAAGGATTTCATCAACTTCTTCGTTGCTATATACAAACAAAAGAAGTATCATAGCTGAAACCATACTTATTACCACATATATATCGGCAACATTAAAAACCGGAAAATCAATTAATTCAAAACTAAAAAAATCAACTACATATCCAAGCTTAACTCTATCTATCAAATTACCTATAGCTCCAGATATAAGCAAAACAAGCATATACTTAACCATTGCATAACGTTTCTTATCAACAACATTATACATAATTCTAAAAGCCAATATCAAAAATATAGATGTAAATATCAGAAAAACTGGAATTTTACCTTGAAACATTCCCCAGGCCATTCCACGATTTTGAATATAAGTGAATGCAAAAACACCATCTATAACTGGTTTGGATTCATACAACTCAAAATTACTTTGAACAACAAACTTTGTGAACTGATCTATAGCAGTTAACAGCGAAATCAATATTACAGGTAGGAAAAATATTCTTACACTCTTCTCTTGCTTAATTACTTCCTTCATAAGTCTTAAACAGCTCAATAATGGATTCTCTCATATCCTCATCAGAAACACCCATATCTATATAAGCTTCTCCTATATTTTTAATCAAAACAAATTTAATCTTATCTCCAACAACCTTTTTGTCATTCTTTGTATAAGATATGACTTTGTCAATATCTAAATCTAAAGGTAATTTAGGTACACCAAAGGCATTGATAGTGTCAAATATCATATTTTTATCATTAATATCTATAAGACCCTTGTTATATGAAATAATTGTAGCCAAAAGTGAACCAATAAATACACATTCTCCATGCAAAAATTGAAAATTCATATATTTCTCAACAGCATGTCCCAAAGTATGTCCAAAATTAAGAAGTGCTCTCTCTCCTTTTTCTGTTGGATCATTTTCTACTACATTTTTCTTAATTATATTACTTTCTCTTACCAACTCATATAACGAGTCAAAATCTTTATTGATAATTTGATTCTTGTTTTCATTTATCCAATTAAAGTATGTTTTGTCCTTAATAATAGCATGTTTAACTATTTCTCCCATACCAGAGTTAAACTGTCTAATACTAAGTGTATCTAAAACCTTTAAGTTAATATAAACTAGCTTAGGCATATGAAAAGCACCCACCATGTTTTTGTAGGAATCAAAATCAACACCTGTTTTTCCACCAATACTTGAATCAACCTGTGAAAGTAAACTAGTTGGTACTTGAATAAAATCAATACCTCTTAGATAGGTAGCTGCTGTAAATCCTGTTAGATCTCCAACAACACCACCTCCTAATGCAATTAAAATATCTTTTCTATCAAATTTTTCTATTATTAGTTTCTCGTATAATCCTTTAACTGTATCTAAATTCTTGCTTTCCTCACCCTCTGCAAAAACGTATGATACAACCTTTTTACAACAACTCTCTAATAAAAGTAATATAGCATCCATATATAAGGATGCTACATTACTCTCTGATACTACACAAATCTTTCGGTCATTATATCCTAACTTATTAATACAATCAACCAGCCCATGAAAACTATCAGAATATTCAATGTTGTAAATAGGTTTCTGATTAAGATTAACTGTTAAGCATTCAAAACTAGACACTAGTAATCATCTCCTATTAATTATGTATAATTATATAAATTCAAATCCAAATTCATCAGTATCATCACTAGAATCATCTTCACCAAGAAGAGCTCTTCCGTTGATTTTTTCTTCAACTTCATTAACTATCTCAGCAACATCATCATCTAAACTATATGATGAACTAGAACTACTAACATCATCTGTTGTTGTGCTAAATCTATTATCTGATTTAGTACTTTCTGTTGCTGAGTACTTTACTTCTTCCTTTATCTCTTCTTTTACTTCATCAGAAGTATATTTCTTTTCAGTTACTTTTTCTTCTGTCTTAGATGAACTACTATAATTTGTTGAAGCGGATGATGAACTAGCATATGACTTGTTCTCTGTAGATGTCTGATTCTGAGTTGGAATAGGACCTCTTCTAGCTCTATTCTTATTACCAGTATTTACAGTAAACGAACTCTTCTTTTCTCCATTATCCTCAGGCTTAGCATTGGTTCTATCTTTCTTAGGATTTAAGCTATCATATGGATTATATCTTCCATTACCTTTGTTTGTTGGATTAAATGGATCAACAAAGTTATCATTTGCTCCTAAATTAGAAGTATAAACTGCGCTAGTACTATTTAATTCTTCTCGAGAACTCATTCCACCACCACTTGACATACCACCAAGAGTAGATTCATCTCTCATCTGTGGATCTCCACTATATGAGAAACTAGAATTACTGTTACTTGAAGAAGGTGCAACTCCGCCTCCAGCAGCAACTAATACTCCTAACGCTTTTTCATCAATATATGCATCAGCGTCAAAATCTTCTTCCTTCATAAACTCAAACTGACGCTTCATAAGATTACAGAAATTAGTCTTATAAGCTGCATATTGAGTTTCAAGAATAGCTATTTCTTCCTTTATCTCTTCTAATCTCTTTTCAGCATCCTGAAGTATAGATTGAGCTTTTGCTTTTGCTTCTGATTTGATGGTTTTAGCTTCTTTATTTGCACTTGACTTTGTATCTTCTGCATCCTTCTCCGCAAGCATAAGAGATTTCTCAAGCGCAGCTTCCTTGCTCTTATAATTCTGCAAACCATCTGTAAGAGTTATAACTCTGTCCTTTAAGTCAGCATTTGAACGGTATAGCTCCTCATAGGACTTACAAACTTCTTCAAAAAATGTATTAACATCTTTTTTATCGTAACCCAAACCTACATGAAATCTTTTTTGTTGAATATCTACTGGTGTAAGCATTCTCTATCCCCCTTGTATAAATCTAGTCTTTTAATTAGTACTGATATAAATTAGGTGCACCTGAATTATCACTTAGCAACTGACGTAAATCACCTGATACTTCAATAGAACTTGGTGCAGCTATAAAAATATTATCTGATATGGCCTGTAATGATCCATCTAAAGCATATGTGGATCCAGCAACAAAATCAATAATTCTCTGTGCTGTAACAGTATCTAAACCAGACATATTGAGAACAATTGTCTTTCCTGCTTTAAGGAAATCTGTAACTGTCTGTGATTCACTAGAGTCATGTGGAATCATAACATACACTTCATTCATACTCTGTACCTTAGGTCTAGGATTTGAAAACTCAACAACTCTATTTTGTTGTACTGGAGCTGCAGCAGTTCTTTGCTGTCTTCCACCATAATTATTGTACTGAGGTTGATTATAAGGCTGTCCTTGATATCCACCCTGATATGATGTCTGTACTTTCTTATTAGTAGTTTTTTTATTCTTAGATGACTTTATTGGAGTATAATCGTCATCATCATCATCGTCGTCATCATCATCGTCAAATAAATCATCATCAAATTCGTCTTCGTCTAATTCCTTCATCTTAAAAAAATCCAAGAAACTTTTCTTACCTGATTCCTTAGCCATAGATAAAAATCTCCTTATTATATATTATAGTTACGTTCTCCGAAAATACCTGTTCCAACTCGAACCATTGTGGCACCTTCTTCAATTGCAACCTCATAATCGTTAGTCATGCCCATTGACAAAATACTCATATCAACATTATCAATGTTTTTTGATTTTATGTCAAGTAATAATTGCTTTAATTCCTTAAAATATGGTCTGTTATCCTCTGGATTTTCAACATAAGGTGCTATGGTCATAAGACCTTTTATTCTTATGTTTGGAAGAATACTAATTTCATTAACCAAATGTAATACCTCACTAGTATCTAAACCAAATTTTGTATCTTCATTAGCAACATTTACCTGTACTAAAATATTAACAATAACGTTCTTTTTAGCCGCTTCTTTCTGTATCTCTTTTGCAAGCTTTAGAGAATCTACAGAATGTATAAGGGATACTTTATCAACTATGTATTTCACCTTATTAGTTTGTAAATGACCAATAAGATGCCAATTTACAGGCGTAGAAACATTTTCATACTTATCAACTAACTCTTGAACCTTATTTTCTCCAAACTCTTTAGTCCCACACAAAATAAGCTCCTCAATGTCTGATAATGGTTTTGTTTTGCTAACAGCAATCAATGTTACCTCATCTATATTTCTTCCAGCTTTTACACACGCCTTTTCAATTCTATCTTTTACTTTCTGAAGGTTTTCTCTTAACATAAATTCTAACACCTCTAATATATAACTTGATTCTCAACAACTTTAGATGAATCTAAAATTATGTTATCGTATACATTAATTTCTTCACCGTTTTTTATTAATGCAAACTCATCAACTGTTTTTATTATTGTAACAAATGTGAACTCAGCAGTACCTCTATTAGCCAAATAAACACCTTCTAATTTTTTTATTTCCAGCACAGATACTGCTATACTTGACGATGCATCCCCTTCTACCAGTATATCAGTAGCCTTAAAACCTTTTGAATCAACATAGGCATATTCTCCAATAATATGGTATACCTTGGTATCAACTTGTGCATTGGTCATTCCTGAACCATCATCCTTTTTTCTTTGGACAGAAATTGTAATTTCACTGTCTTCTGTTATTCCTGCGTTTAAACAACTTAACGGAATGGCATATAAATTACCTTCATCATATGCCACAAGCTCTAAAGATGACATTGAAATTGTATTCTTTGGAACTAAAACATCTGTATCCTGGAAAAAACTTGGATCAACATAACAATATTCTTCATCTATTTTAAATATAGTAGGCTCAATTAATGTATTTACTATATTTCCATTTTCATCTCTTCTTTGCACATTAAATCTATTCTCACTACTTTGATTTCCGCCAGCTGTTAAATAATCAACTGGTATCTTATACACATCTTTTGTAACAAGAGCTGAATTTGGAACTTTTAATCCTTCATCATCATCTCTTATAATCTCTACAGTAAGAAATCTTTCTGCAATATAATTATACAAATACTTATCCAAACATATATTAATATATTTACCATCAGCTCCATTAATGATAGTATATGGCATATAAACAACATAACTTGAATTATTAATTTTAAAACTTATTTGTTCACTCTCTCCTAGATGACTTATTTGCTCATCAGTAATAGGAGCAACAATATTCCATTTTTCATCAGGAATAATCTTAACAATATTACTACCAGCAGATACAATTTCTCCAGTTTTTAATGTCTGCTTTGCATATTTTGATTTGTCAAAATCTGAAGCTTTTACTTTTGATATATCATAATTCTCATAACCATCGATATAATATGTAACAATTCCACTATAAGTTGATTTAACACCACTTAAATTAGAATATTCGCTAGCAGATATCTGCTGCATCATAACTTCATTTGTAAGCTCTAATACTTTGTTATTAACATTATTTTCAAAATTATAGGCTTCAAAAAAAGTTTCATCTTTATATGATACCTTATATAAACTTATAAGCTCTCTAATATCTGCATAATCATCATCAGTAAGTAATGCTTCAAACTCCTCACTATCATTGACAGTATTTACTAGATTACCGGTTTCATCAACAGTGCATACTGTAGAACCTTTCATAATCTTTTCGCCATCTCTTATATAATAACAAACATAGCCAGCTTTTGTTGTCTGTACCAACTGTTCATCTCTTACAGCAATACCATTAAGAGTAATATTATTACTTACATTACTCTTACTTACCCTATAGATTGATATAGGCTCTTTTGCAGCCATAAGAACAATGCATATAATTACATACAACAAAATTGCTGCAACAACCCAAGTTGCAGCATTAAACCTAACTGTTTTATTCATTTTAACAACTTTACTGTTTTTACTCATAAATAAACACTTACCCTTTGTTATTTAATAATGCATAATAGCTCCACCATTGCATCATATAATACTTGTTTTGAATCACCACTGGCAGCGATTACAATATATGTTTTATCATTCTTTGTAACATACATTGATAAAGCATGTCCTGCTCCATCAGTAGTTCCTGTCTTCCACACGTGAATATCAAAGTTTGAAGGCATTTCAACATTTCCATTAAGGAAATAATTAGTCGCTTCTATATCCCTGCTTATTTCATACCCCTCTGAACTATCATAAGTATATGAATAAGTTTCGAATTCATCAATTTGTCTAATCAAATCATACTTATACGCTTCTTTAGTAATCAAATAAATATCATACGCTGTTGAATAATGTTCTGGATGGTCTAACCCATGTGGATTCATATAATGTGTTCCCGTAGCACCGATTTCCTTCGCTTTTTGATTCATTAATGCACAAAAAGCCTCTTCACTTCCAGCAATATAATCTGCCAGAATCAACGCATAGTAATTATTACTTTCAATTAATAATCCATATAATAAATCTTTGACAGTAATAGAATCTCCATAAAATATATCAGCAGGCGCAACACCATCGTATGTTAAATCATAATCCTTAGCTAATGTTACTTTATTATTGAGATTTATTTCCCCACTTTCTATTTTATCACATACCACCATAGCAGTCATATACTTAGTCATAGAAGCAGGATACATTCTCTCATGCGCATTCTTAGATACAAGTACCTGATGATCAGTTTCATTAATTAACAACGCATAATAACAGTCGTCAAAAAGTTCAGCATTAGTATTGTCTGAACGATAAACAACTGTATCATCTAAGGTATATTCTGTTGTGTCTGAAGCTTTTAACATTTCACTAATACCAAAAGTCATCTTTGCAGCTTCTGGATATTCATCCCTTAAAGCATTGTTGAAAATGCTTACAATCAGAAAAAATATGCATATTATAACAACTGGTATTAAGCTCTTTAACATACTTTTAAACATATTATCACCTGTAAAAATTTTTAATGCTTAAATAATTCTCTCCAATCCAAGTCTCCTCTATCCAAAGCTTTAACCATAAGCTCCGCAGAAGCAAGATTTGTAGCTAGTGGTATATTATGAAGGTCACATAAAGTAAATATCTTACTAATATCTACATCATTAAGTTTCTTTGTCTGTGGATCTCTGAGAAAAATCATCATATCCAGTTCGTTACCTTCAATCATTGAACCAAGTTGATTGGCTCCACCAGTATGTCCCGCAAGAAACTTATGAACAGTAAGGTTAGTTACATCCTCCACCATACGGCCAGTTGTTCCTGTTGCATATATCTCGTGGTGAGACAATATTCCTCTATATGCTATACAGAAATTCTGCATAAGCTTCTTTTTTGAATCATGTGCAATTAATCCTATATTCATCCGTCGTCTCCCCCTAGTAAAACTTTTTCTGTAGGCTTATATTTAATACAATTCCCATTCCTGCGCAAACACTTATCAACGAACTCAGTCCATAACTTATAAAAGGCAAAGGTATACCTGTATTAGGCAACAAACCTGTTGCAACTCCAATATTTATGAAAGACTGATAACCTACTAAGCACCCTATTCCTGATGCAATAAGCATTCCTTTTAAATCTTTAGCTTTTCTACCTACATTTATACATTGTAACACTATTGCTAATATAATTGCAACAATGAATACACTTCCAACAAAACCCAATTCCTCTCCAATAACAGAAAAAATAAAATCAGTTTGCTGCTCTGAAATAAAGTTTGCATCTTTAACAGTTGCTATAGTGGATGTATTTAATCCTTTTCCAGTAAGCTCTCCTGAACCAATAGCCATAATGGAATTATTCTGCTGGGAATAGTCTTCTCCATACTGGTCAGGGTATATAAATTGAAGAATTCTGGCAACCTGATAATCCTTAAGAAGGATTTGATCAGGTCTTTGAATATACCATATAAAACTTCCAGCCACAGGTACAAAAACCAGTAATGCTATAACAATAAGCTTATAACTTATTCCTGCTAAGTAAATCAACGTCACAAGAACGAATGTAAGACAAAGGGTTGTGGAAAGGTCAGGCTCCATTACGATGAGGCCTAAAGGTATTCCTGCAGCCAAAGCCATTCTACCCAGCCCAGCAGCAGTATTTAATTCATTATCTCTTCTTAATTTTGCTAGTAACGTGGAATAAAATACAATCATCATAATCTTAGAAAACTCTGAAGGCTGGAACTGTACACCTCCATCTCCACCTATATTTATCCATCGTGTAGCACTGTTAACTTCAACTCCAACTAAAAGCACAAGCAAAAGTAATATAGCATTTACTGAATATATAGCCATATAAAATTTGCATATAAATTCATAGTCTATACATGATAACACAACCATTATAGTTATACCCATTATAGCTCCAATAATCTGTCTAATGGTAAAGGAACTATCTGCACTATTAATGCAAATTATACCGACTACTATAGAAATAACTATAGTAAAAAACAATTTGAAATTATAATCCTTGAGACTGAATTTTGTGAACATCTTTTTCCTTCTTTTTTATCCATTTGAACAGGCCAAAACCATGTTCTTTATCTTTACTTGTAGCCATCCCAGCAATTCTACGTGCAATGTAATCGTATGCTTTGCCAGACTTAGTATTATTACCTGCTACAGGTTCTCCTCTATTACTTGAAATAACAATATCTTCATCATCATAAATTGTACCTATAAGATTTATTGATAATATGTCTACAACATCATCCACTGACATCATATCACCACGTCTTACCATATCCTGACGAATTCTATTAATCACCAAATCTATCCTAGGCATTTCATTGGAATTAAGAATTCCAATAATTCTATCAGCATCCCTAATTGCTGACACCTCAGGTGTTGTTACAATAATGGCTCTGTTGGCAGCTGCAATAGCATTTTTAAATCCATGTTCTATTCCTGCTGGACAATCAATTATTATGTAATCATAATCTGGTTTTAACTCATCAACAAGTTTTCTCATCTGTTCTGGACATATTGCAGTCTTATCTCTTGTTTGAGCAGCTGGTAACAAACCTAAATTATCGTATGATTTATCTTTAATAATTGCTTGTTTTACCCTACAGCTCCCCTCAATTACATCAACTAAATTATAGACTATTCTATTATCAAGTCCCATGACAACGTCAAGATTTCTCAATCCAATATCTGTATCAATTAACAATACCTTAAATCCTAATCTTGCCAATCCATAGCCTATATTAGCAGTGGTTGTTGTTTTACCAACACCACCTTTTCCACTTGTTACAACTAGCACCTCGCTCATCAAATATTCCTCCCTGATATTAAACTATATACAAATGCATCTTCTCTTCCTAAGCATCCTGCCTTAGCAACACCTTCTAATACTCCTGTAATCACAATATTTCCTTGAGAATATACAGAAGCACCTTTTTCAACATTGCCAATAATAACTATGCTGCATAGTGCATTTATAGATTGTCCATTTTTTAGATTACCAATATAGAACAATCCATCTTTGTCAGTTAGCATATTTGATGTTTTCTGTTCTTTATCTTCATGCTTTTTACTATTATGAAAAACATTTAAGCCTATTTTACTAAGAACAAATAATATTTCTCTTTTTTCATCCTCCGTTAACTCTTTTCCATCAAAAGTAACATTAATAGGTTTGGAATTCTTATAACTGCCTCGTGGTCCTTTTAAACTAACCTCTAGCTGCATTAAAACCTGGTCCATAGATGCCCAAGGCTCTATAATAATATGAATTCCTCCCTTATCACCTTTGATAATAACGGGATTTTTCATTATTCACCTCTTTATAATATTAATCAGAAACAGAAGCATTACCTTTCATTTCAGCACCTACAAGTTTTTCTGAATCATACATATAAGCATATATAAAACTTGCAAGCTCCTTTGCATTACCAGATGAATATCCATACTGAATTACACATGTAACAGATACCTCTGGCGCCTCATATGGTGCAAACGAAACAAATAACGCGTGGTCAGGTCTAACTTCACTTTCCTGTGCTGTTCCAGTTTTACCTGCAATTTCAACATTTACAGTTTTTATAAGGTCATCACCAAGAGAACCGTAAACAACCGCTTTTCTCATTCCAGAATGTACAGAAGTCCATGTTTCCGGAGCAACTGAAATCAATTCATTATGAACATTAGCCTTATTATCCTTTACAAGCTCACCCTGATAATTATAAATCTTATCTATAAGAGTTAAATCATAGCATGTACCACAATTAGCGACCGTAGTAACATATCTTGCAATCTGAACAGGAGTATATGAATTGGTACCCTGTCCTATAGCAGTACGAACTGCATCCTTATCTGAAATATTAGGTTCGGCCTCTGGTAGTTCAACACCTGATACCGAATCAAATCCAAACATTTCAGCGTATTTTGCAAGCACATCTACACCGTGGGCATCGTTATACTTTTCGTTTCTTGTAGCTAACCAATAACCAACACTATAAAAATACACATTACATGAATTCTGTATGGCTGTCTCTAAGTCCATATCTCCATGGCCATCTGGATATAGCCAACATCTAGGTGGTGGTAAAATCTCCTTAAATTCACCAAAACACGTAAGAATAGTACTTTTATCTATCTTATTTTCTGTGACGCCAGCAACTGCAGTTAACAGTTTATAGGTGGACCCTGGAGCAATCTTATGATGTGTTGCTCTATTAATAAGTGGTGTTGTTTTGTCATTTAACAAGGTACTATAATATTCAGCATCAACTTCATTAGTAAGATAATTATTGTCGTAACTTGGATAAGTAACTAGTGCTAGAACATCACCAGTATCTATGTCTGTTACTACTACAGAACCTGAACATGGATCAAGGGCAAGCATTGCTGGAGTAATCTCTAATTTTTTTATCTTCTTAGTGAAGAAATCAAATGCAGGATATGCTCCGGCTACAAATTCTTGATACTCCAAGTCATTTTCAGTTGATAAAACTCCTTGATCATAGAGCAGATAAACTACATCTTCTCCTGTTATCTCGTTCGATTCTATCATAAATCTAAGAACCTGTTTGTCGAAATTCGTATCCGAACGTAAATATTCTAAAATATAATCACAGATAAGATTATATACTTCCTCATTATCATAATATGCACTTTCAACTTCAATTCTCGAAATATCAATTGCCTCAATATTAATACAATATTTTATATAATGTTCCAATGATGTCTTTCCTTCTGTGTAAGCAATATACTCTGGATCGTTAATAGGTATAATGGACGTATTTAAAATATTGTTTTCATTTAATATCTCACATGCATATTCTGTATAATATTGATATTCTTCTTCCAAATCAGAAGTTTTTACAGGTTTATCTTTTAATACAACTTTCAGTTCTTTTAGAACTTCTTCTTTCATATCTGTATATTCTTTGTATATTTTTTTCTCCAAATTAGACGCTTCTGGTCTTTGCATTTTATCAAGAGATAAAATATTATTATCAAACAAAGCAAAATATACATCACATATTGGAATTTGTGCATTTTCCCCCTCTGGAATGTCATAAATTGCAGTGAGATTAGCAAGCAAAATAGATGCAATTTCTTTTTCCAAAGTATCATAACAATATTTTTGTAATTCTGTATCTAATGTAAGATAAATATCATTACCAGCTTCCGCGTTCTTAGTCTCAACTACTTCTAGAGGTTTTCCCAAGTTATCTACGTACATAACCTCATAACCGGTTGTTCCTCTAAGTTCGCTTTCCATATAAGCTTCAATTCCAGTTTTACCAACAACTTCACTATTACTATACTTATCTTCATCAGGCAAATTCGCATTATATGCCTGTAATTCATCATCAGAAATACCACCAACATAACCTATAATATGTGCAAAATATACTGCTTCGTTATACTTTCTAAGCGATTGTACTTCAACATCTATTCCTATAAGTTCATCACTATATTCCGCAATAGATGCATTACTTTCTTCGCTAATATCATAAGCAATTGTAACTGGCATATACTGCTGATATCTATTCATCCAAAGCTTATATCTACATGCAAGAATCTTAAGTTTATCCTCCTTACTGTAGTCTGGTGATATCTCAAATATTTCATTACAAAGATAATCTACTACATCATCCGGAGTAGCGTTTTTCTTCTCATCCTCTAGAGAATCAAAATCAGTTACAGCATAAACGTCCTTAAGAAAACTTTTCAACTGAGTTTCTTTTACTAAAAACTTATACTCTCCTGTCTCGTCAATAGTAATATTGAAATCTACAGCTAATTCATCATTGTTTGCCTCTAAAATCTTTATTGCTTTATAAAGTATCTCATTTTTTAATATATTTTCGTCTATACCCTTTTCTTCTGCAGCAGCTGTTATAGCAGGGTCATTACTAAACACAACTGAATAAGCAAGCTCATTATACGCAAGAAGCTTGCCATTTCTATCATAAATATTTCCTCTAACAGACTCAATAGTTAATGTCTTCTTGGATTTATAAGTAAAGTTCTCCATATGTTTCTCACCTTCAATAATCTGAAGTGTAAAAAGCTGTTTTACAAGTAATCCAAACATAACAATAAGCATCACTGTAATAGGAAATAATCTATGTTTTACATAATCTAATATTGTATCTTTAATTGAGCGTAATATTTCCCAAATCATTTGCTACATTTCCTTTCTTAACGCTTTAGCCTTAAGTTTTCTGTTAATATACACATAAATTTTATACACAATAATAGTAAGCAATACAGTTGCTAGCATTTCAGGCAAAATTATGCCATAAAAATAAGCCGAAAAATCCAGTTTATTATATAATGCAAAACCAACAACATATACTATAAAATTAAACACAAAATCATCTAACATAATTATGATAAGTGGCAGCATAACATCTTCTATCATATAGTTTTTGTGAAAAAATCCATTTACATATCCTATAATCATATATAAAAACATATATGGACCTAATATTTCCAGAAAGAATAAATCCACTAAAAACCCACTAAAAAAGCCAACCAACATACCTTCTTTACGGCCTCTCATTAGACCAAAGGACATAGTTAGAATAAGCAATAAATTAGGACTAATACTGCTTATATCGTGAAATCCAAATATAGTTGTCTGTAAGGAAAAATTAACAATAATTAATATTCCTAATGTTATAACTCTTCTCATATTATAATCCTTTTAGTTTTCCAATGGATTTTCCTTTTCATCTAATATAATCAAAACTTCGGAAACATTAGTAAAATCTGTAGCAGGAGTTAGTTTTGCTGTCATAGTAAGGTTATTAGTATCATATGATATCTCAGCAACGTATCCTATAATTATTCCCTGATGATATCTATCTGATATTGGGGAAGTAACTACTTTGTCTCCTATACTTACCTTTGCATCTTTATCAATATTTTTAACAATAATGTAACCTTCCTGATAAAAGCTTAAATTACCCTCAACAGTACAAAGTGCGTTTGCAGGCATAACTTTGGCGCTAATGCTGGAATTATCGTCTACGATACCCCTTACCTTAGAATAATCATCATGACATTCTATAACAAGACCTGCAATACCTTCACCACATAACACATTCATACCTTCTTTAATACCGTCATCACTACCTTTGTCAATATAAAATACAGAGAAGAATGAAGATGAATCCTTAGCAAATACTCTGGCTCCTGTTTTCTCATATTCAGGAAAGCTTTCATCTAATTCATACAAAGCTCTCAACTCTTCAAGCTCAGCAAGTTTATTTTGGTAGTTTGTTATCTCAGCTTTATACATTGCTACCTCTTTTTTAAGAGCCTCATTTTCTTCATTAAGAGCTTGTATTTCCTTAAAATTATCAACTTTAGAGTCAGTCCAAATTCCTATTTTATTAATCCCTTGTTGTACCGGAGTTACAAGATTACCTGTAATGTCTTTTACTAATTTCAACTGGTCACCAGCAAAATAAGAAATAAGCAAAAAAACAACACAGATAACAGTAAATGCTAATAACAAATATTTAGGACTAATATCTTTTCTTCTATCATATCTCATTAGATAATTCCTCTTTCACGCATACTATAATAACTATCATGACCAACAATAATATGATCTGATAAATAAATTCCAATTAAATCTCCAGCATCCTTAACCATCTTAGTTGCTTGTACATCTGCCAGACTTGGCTCCACATTCCCTGAAGGATGATTATGGACTAAAATTATATTAACACCCTCATACCTTAATGCCTGTACATATATCTCTCTTGGAGATATCAATGACTGATTAACGGTTCCTTCAGACAAGAGAAGTTCTTTAATCAACATATGAGCTGTATTAAATATCATTAAATACAATCTTTCTTTATTTAAGTATTTACATTTTTCCTGATAATAAGCTGCAACTGTGCTGGCATCATAGAAAGATATGTCTTTTTTTAGTTTCTGTTTTGCCATTCTACCTGATATTTCGGCTAGTGCTAAAATCTGTGTGGCCTTTGTATTACCAATACCATTAATAGCTAACAAATCATCTCTATTTATATAATTCAAACCAACTAGTCCCTTATATAAATAATGATTATTTAGTATCTTATTAGCTAAATCTATAGAACTTCCATCTTTAGAACCTGTTCTTATGATTGTAGCTAAAAGCTCGGCATCACTAAGAACTTTCACACCATACTCCATGGCTTTTTCATAAGGTCTCTCGCAATCTGCAATTTCCTTAATTAACATATAATCTCCTTCCACCTCTCCAAAGGCATTAAGATTATAATTTTTTGTATATTATAATTCCAAGAATAATACCGATAATACTTGCAATATTTATGCTAATTGTAAGACCAAATGTAAGAACTAAAATCCCCAAATCAAGAACCACTGGAGATGAAAGACCGAAAGTCTGTCCATAATTTAGCCAACTTAAGAAACTAACATTTCTACACAAGTAACCTATAAAACCACCTAAGACAATTCCACTTAATAATATTATAAGAAGAGTCCAGTAGTTTTTATTTGCAACTCCTGCCATATATATTTCCCTCCATCATTATACATCATACAAATAACAAAACATCATATTATTTTACCATGTTATAAGTCCTTTTTCTACAATTTTTTGTAGTGACATCATAATTCCAAACTTAGCGTGATGATATGTAAGTCCTCCTTGGAAATATACAGCATAAGGTTCCTTCATAGGTGCATCTGCGCTAAGTTCTATAGAAGCACCTGATACAAATGCTCCTGCAGCCATTATTACCTGACTATCATAACCTGGCATATCCCATGGAACGGGTGTAACAAAACTATCCACAGGTGCCGCAGCCTGAATACCCTCACAAAAAGCCTGTATAAGCTCCGGTTTTCCAAACTCTACTGCTTGAATAATATCATGTCTATCCTCAGTTGCATTTGGAACTGTTTTAAAACCAAGCTTTTCATATATATTTGCAGCAAATATTGCGCCTTTAAGAGCTGCTGCTGTAACGGTTGGTGACATAAATAGTCCCTGTGCAATATTTCTAGTAACACCTAAAGACGCTCCAACCTCTTTACCAAGTCCTGGGCTAGTTAATCTATAAGCACAATTATCTATGCATTCTTTAGTTCCGCATATATATCCACCTATAGGTGCAAGTCCACCACCCGGATTCTTAATCAATGAACCAACAACCATATCTGCGCCAACCTCTGAAGGTTCAATTGTCTCTACGAACTCACCATAGCAATTATCAACCATACAAATAACATCAGGTTTAATATCTTTAATAAATTTTATAACTTCACCTATCTGTTTAACAGAAAGTGTTGGTCTAACATCATAGCCCTTGGATCTTTGAATCTCTATTAATTTAGTTTTTTCATTAATACTCTTTTTAATATTATCATAATCAAACTCGCCATTAGGTAAAAGATCAACCTTTTTGAATGTAATTCCGAACTCTGCCAATGACCCTTTAGATTCTCTAACGCCAATTACACCCTCTAATGTGTCGTAAACTTTACCACAAGGCGATAAAATCTCATCACCTGGTCTTAGATTTCCTCCTAAAGCTATAGCTAATGCATGTGTTCCACAGGTTATCTGTTGTCTTACTAATGCAGCTTCTGTTTTAAAAACCTTTGCATAAATATCTTCTAAAACATCTCGCCCTGCATCATTATAACCATATCCTGTGGTACCATTCATATGTTCCTCGGCAAATCTACAATCTTGCATTGCCTTAATAACCTTAACCTGATTAAGCTCTGCTATATTATCAACATCTTTAAATCTGCACTCAAGACTTTTTTCTATTTCACTACAAAAATCATAAACCTTTGGTGAAATACCAAGTTGTGTGTAATATTCTCTTAAATTATCCATAGAAATGCTCCTAATCAATTATATTTCTAATCTTAAGTTCACTCATTATAAACTCAAGTTGTGAATTCTCTGTGTTTAATAAATCCTTATCTACCCAAGTAACATCCTTTTCCCTTTTAAACCATGTTAACTGACGCTTAGCAAAGTGTCTAGTATCTCTCTTTAGTATATAAACAGCTTCTTCTAAGGATATCTCACCATCTAGATATCGAAGAATTTCTTTATATCCTAGACCTTGCATTGAAACCAAATCTTTACTAAGTCCTAGCTCATTCTTAAGAAACTTAACCTCTTGAAGTAGCCCTTGTTCTAGCATAATATCAACACGTTTATCAATTCTATCATACAAAACCTTTCTATCTATATTTAGTACAAAATACGCAAAATTATAGGGAGAAGATTTTGCTGATTCTACTTTATTATGCTCCGATATAAGTTGTCCCGTTTGATGATAAAACTCTAGGGCACGAATAACCCTCTTAACATTATTTGCATGTATAGCATCAGCAGAAACTGGGTCTATCTCTCTTAACATATTATGTAAGTACTCTGCCCCTTTACATTTTGACAACGCTTCAAGTTCGTTCCTATATCCATCATCTTCATTCTCAGTAAAATCAACATCATAAAGCACTGATTGAATATAAAAACCTGTCCCTCCAGTTATAATTGGAAGTTTACCTCTGCTATAGATATCAGCTATAGCCTCATCAGCCATAGCTTTAAATGTTGCAATATTAAAAGATTCTTTAGGATCAAGTACATCAATTAAATGATGTCTAACACCATCCATCTCTTCTGAAGTAATCTTGGCCGATCCAATATCTAAATGTCTATACACCTGTATAGAGTCAGCAGAAATAACTTCACCATTTACTAATTTTGCAAGCTTTATAGAAAGATCAGTTTTACCAACAGCTGTTGGTCCAGTAAGTATTATTAAATTTTTATTTAATTGATTAACCATAATTTATACCTTTATAGTTTTGTTTACATAATAATATTATAGTAACCCATCACTTTATTATCACAGGCAAATATTAAACAAAAACAACCTGTGATTTACATAACATTATTACCGTATACCATTTTTGTTATAATACTCTTTTAAACTTTTTTTCCAATTCTCTTTCACTCATAGATATAATGGTAGGTCTACCATGTGGACAAGTATACGGGTTTTCAAGTTTAAGTAGCTGTTCAATTAATGCATCTGCTTCTGCAAAAGTGATTTTCATATTACCTTTAATTGCTGCTTTACAAGCCATAGTGGATAATTTTTTTACAAACACTTCATTAGACATATATCCAGCATTATCTATAAGAGAACTTACAAACTCTAAAAACATTTCTCTACCATGTAATCCATATAGATTTGTTGGTACAGCATTAATTTTAAACTCATTACCGCCAAACTCAACAATGTCATATCCAAACTTCATAAAAAGGTCATAGTTATTAAGTATTGCTTCTCTTTCAGCATAAGAAACTGTAACTACCATAGGTGGCATAAGTTGTTGCGAGAATATTTCTTTACCATCCAGCTGAGACATTAATTCTTCGTATTTAACCTTCTCATGAGCTGCATGTTGATCCATTATATACAAATTATTCTCATACTCTATAAGCCAATAAGTACCAAAAACCTGACCTATTAATCTGTGTTTTTTTCTAGCTGATTCAGATAAGAATTTTTCATCAAAAATAGTTGCCTGAGTACCATATACCTCTTTTTCTTCTACGTTAATCTGAAGTTTTACACCATCTACTTCTGTATTAATTGTAGGCATATATGATACGCCGTCATCTTTAAGAAGTTTTGATATATCTGCACCTCTATAATCATTATCATCAGCAGTTTTCTCTTCTGTTTTAGCATATGGTGATGAAGCATATTTATATCCAGCTTCCTTGATCACCATAGTCTGTTGATTATTTAATGACTTTTCACTACATACAGAGTGTTCTTTTTTAACTACATTGTCAGGTATAATATTATTATCTCTTTTCTGTACATTATCAGATATTGTAATATTTTCTTTCCTCTGTGCAATATCAGATACTATATTATTTTTTCTATTATCAGAATCACTATTTTGGTCAATTTGCTTCTTTAATTCAGCTTCCTGCTTTTTCATCTGCTCTAATATACTATAAGATGCAGAATAACCATTAACCTTACTATTACTTGCCGGATTTAATGCATTGTTGGTACTAGTTATAGATGTTTTTTTCAACATAGTATCCGAATTATTATCCGAATTAGTAGAATTAATAACCCTTCTTGTCTCATATGGTTCCGCAGGTCTTTCGATATTTTTAATAACATTTGTCTGATTAGTATATTCTGCTTTAGGTATAAGCTCCTTGAAAGATAAGGCTTCTCTTACAGCTTTTGTCACAGCCTCAAACAAAGCTCTCTCATTATCATATTTAAATTCCATCTTTGTAGGATGAACATTTACATCACATTTATCTAATGGTAATTCAATAAAAAGTGCAGTAAAAGGGAATTTATGCTGCATTACAAAGGTTTTATAACCCTCTTCTATTGCTCTATTAACAATATTACTCTTTATATAACGCTTATTGATAAAATAATTTTCTAAACCTCTATTTCCTCTAGAAATAAAAGGTTTACCTATATAACCTTTTATCTTAATATCTGATTGTTCATAATCAACTTCAATAATATTAGAGGTTATATCTCTTCCAAACAATTGATATAAAACATCTTTTAATTTACCATTTCCGGCAGTATCAAGTTTTGTTTGCCCATTTATAATAAGCTTAAAACCAATCTCTGGATGAGATAAGGCAATTCTTAATACCAAATCATTAATATAAGAACCTTCTGTCATAGGTGTTTTTAGAAATTTTTTACGTGCCGGAGTATTAAAGAATAAATTTCTTACAACAATGGTTGTACCTTCTGGTACACCAACTTCCTTATATTCTATCTCCTCTCCACCATGAATAACATACTTTACTCCAACCAAATCGGAGGCAGTCTTAGTTATCATCTCTGTTTGAGAAACAGCTGCAATAGTGGACAACGCTTCACCCCTAAAGCCTAAGGACTCTATACTCTCCAAATCAGAGGCATCATCTATTTTACTTGTTGCATGTCTCATATACGCTGTTTTTACCTGTTCTTTAGGTATTCCATCACCATTATCAGTAACTCTAATAAAGGATATACCACCTTCTTTAATCTCAACTGTTATTGATGTAGCATTAGCATCTATTGAATTTTCGAGAAGCTCTTTTACTACAGATGATGGTCTTTCTATAACCTCACCTGCCGCAATTTTATCTATAGTTGTTTTATCCAGTAATTTAATCATTTAATCATCCTTTATTTATAATCAAAAGTCTATAATAAATAGTTTATTATCTCGAACACTATTATTTCTATCCTTTTAATCTTCCTTGAAGTTCCTGTAGATATAGCATAGCTTTCATAGGTGTCATATTATCTAAATCCATTGTTTTAAGTTCATTTGCAATTTCCATTTCAACAGGCGACGAAAATAGTGAAAACTGTTCAAAATCATTGTTTTTCTTAGTCTTTAATTCCTTTGTCTCTATGGTTTTTGCTTTATTTGCAATATCAGATTCTACAAGCTGAGCACATATCTCATCTGCTCTTTTTAATACCACCTCAGGAACTCCTGCAAGTCTTGCAACCTGAATACCATAACTTCTATCCGCCCCACCCTTAATAATCTTACGGAGGAATACAATATTATCTCCATCTTCCTTTATAGCAATGCAGTAATTATTTACTGCAGAAAGCTTACCTTCTAGTTCTGTAAGCTCATGATAATGTGTAGCAAAAAGAGTCTTTGCTCCTAAAACGTCCTTATTTGCAATATATTCCACAACTGCCCATGCTATACTAAGGCCATCAAATGTGGATGTACCTCTACCTATCTCATCTAATATAAGCAAGCTATTTGCCGTTGCATTACGAAGTATATTAGCAACCTCAGTCATCTCTATCATAAATGTAGATTGTCCAGATGCTAGGTCGTCAGAAGCACCTACTCTGGTGAATATTCTATCGCAAATACCTATATTTGCATATTCTGCAGGAACAAAGGAACCTATCTGAGCCATAAGTGTAATTAAAGCTGTCTGGCGCATATATGTAGATTTTCCTGCCATATTTGGACCTGTTATAATTGAGATTCTACTTTCTAAATTATTAAGATATGTATCATTTGACACAAAGGAATTGGCATCTAACATTTTTTCTACAACAGGATGTCTACCGTTCTTTATATCTATAATACCATCCTCATTAATAACAGGACGAACATAATTATTCTTCTCTGCCACTGTTGAAAGGGAGGCCAAAGCATCAAGCTCAGCAATATAATGAGCCATCTTCTGTACTCTAACTAGAGCATCTCCAATAGTATCTCTAAGAGCAACATAAGTTTCATACTCTAAAGCATAAAGCTTGTCTTCAGCGCCAAGAATTGTATTTGAAAGCTCATCTAACTTATCAGTAGTATATCTTTCTGCATTTGCCAAAGTCTGCTTCCTAATAAAATAATCTGGAACCATACTTTTAAAGGAATTAGTAACCTCAAAATAGTAACCAAATACCTTATTAAACTTAATTCTAAGATTTTTAATTCCTGTTGCTTCCTTTTCTGCATTTTCAAGGTCTGCAAGCCAATTCTTGCACTCAGTCTTTGCAAGCTTTAACTTATCAATATCCTCAAGATATCCAGGTTTAAATATACCACCTTCTTTAATAGTTATTGGTGGTTCTTCTTCTATAGACGCATCTAATAAATCAAACAAATCCGTTAGTTCATCAAAATCATCATATATCTTCCTAAATCTGTCTGCATCTATCTCTGTAAGTAAATTTTTTATTGCAGGCAAATACCTAATTGAATTCTTAAAGCTTAGCATATCTCTTGGATTAGCTGTCTTTAAAGATATTCTGGTCATCAGACGTTCTAAATCATAGATTGAATTCAGATACTCTCTAAGTTCTTCTCTAGTAATCATTGAATTTCCCATAGCTTCTATAGAGTCAAGTCTATCTTCTATCATATTCTTGTCTAATAGGGGTTGTTCAATATACTCACGTAGTTTTCTAGCTCCCATAGCTGTCTTAGTTTTATCTAAAACCCACAAAAGAGAACCTTTCTTCTGCTTATCTCGCAAAGTTTCTGTAAGTTCTAGATTTCTTCTTGTAGAAGAGTCAATAATCATATACGAGTCAACGGCATATTGCTCTATATGACTAATATGCTTCAAAGAATTCATCTGAGTATCATATAAATATTGAAGCATAGCTCCAGAAGCAACCACACTTTCAGGAAAGTCTCTTAATCCTAATACTTCAATACTAGATATATTAAAATGTCTCTTGAGAAGTATCTCGCAACTATCATTATTAAAATAATGAGTAGGAGCTTCAGTTGTTGATATCTTAAGCTTATCAACAGTTAAGCTAATATCTATTCCGGAACTAACAAATGTATCCTGATATATAATCTCAGAAGGTTGATATTTGTTAATCTCATCAATTACCTTATCAGCAGAATTAACATGACAGGTCTTGAATATACCTGTACTTATATCTGCAACTGCAATTCCATATTTAAAATTATAATAGGAAATACTCATAAGATAATTGTTCTTCGTTTCATCTAGTATTTCCGAAGACATATTGGTTCCAGGCGTTACAATTCTAACAACCTCTCGTTTAACTAATCCTTTTGCTTGCTTAGGATCCTCAACCTGTTCACCAATAGCTACCTTATATCCCTTCTCAATAAGTCTATTAATATAAGTATCTGCAGCATGGAAAGGAACACCACACATTGGTGCTCTCTCCTCAAGACCGCACTCTTTACCAGTTAATGTGATTTCTAGTTCCTTTGAAGCAAGTAATGCATCTTCAAAAAACATCTCATAGAAATCACCTAATCTATAGAATAATATGCAATCCTTATACTGTTCTTTAGTTGCTACGTACTGCTCCATCATAGGAGATAACTTTCCCATTTTTCACCTCAACGTATGTAAAATCTAAATTAAACCAATTTTCCAGCTCTAACTAAAGCTGCATCAATATTCTCACAGAAATTTTCTGCTCCTATCTTCTCAGCAAAACCAGCCTTCTCCATAACCTTCATAGGCTGTTCATTAACATGTGACAAAAGAACTGTTACATCCTTCTTCTTACACTTATCATATACCTTCTCTAAGGACTGTAATGCTGTAATATCCATAGCTGGTACACTTCTCATACGAAGAATAAGCACCCTAGTATCATCCTTAACTGAAATATTAAGGAAATTATCAGCAACACCAAAGAACATAGGTCCATCAATTTCATATACAAGAGTGCCTTCTGGCACAGTCTTTAATGCAATATGCATAGGATCATTTTCCTCGCTGTCATCCTCACCATCTCTATAAGTCCATCCTCTAATAGAAGAAACATCTGACATTCTCTTAATGAACAATAAAGCTGTAAGAATAAGTCCAAATTCTATAGCTACAACAAGGTCAAAAATTACAGTAAGTAAAAATGTAACAAGTAAAATTGCAACATCACTCTTAGGTGCATGCTTAATCAGGTGGAAAAATTCTTTCCATTCTCCCATATTATAAGCAACGACAATAAGTATTGCCGCAAGTGTTGTCATAGGAATAAGAGCTGCTAAAGGCATAAATAACTTAAGTATAAGTAAAAGTGTTAATGCATGAACCATACCTGCAATAGGAGTACGACCACCATTTTTAACATTGGCAGCAGTTCTTGCAATTGCACCTGTAGCTGGAATACCGCCAAAAATACCTGATGCAATATTACCGACACCCTGTCCTATAAGCTCCATATTTGATCTATGTCTGCTATTAATCATACCATCCGATACAACACAAGATAAAAGTGATTCAATTCCAGCAAGTATAGCTATAGTAAATGCACTTGACATAAGCTTTCCTATCATATCCATATTTACATCTGGTATTGATGGTTTAGGTAGGGATGAAGATAATTCTCCATAAACACTACCAATTGTAGCTGTTTCAAGGGGAGTAAATTTAACCAATAGAGTTGCCACAATAATTGCAACTAATGAACCTGGAACAACCTTAGATATCTTTGGCATTATAATAAGTATAATAAGAGAAATTACGCCAACTATAACTGTGTCTCTATCAACAGTTGTAATAACCTTGGCATATTCTTTACATTTTTCAATAAATTCTGCAGGTACAGAACCCATTTCAAGCCCTAGAAAGTCCTTAATCTGCCCCGCAAATATTCCAATTGCAACACCGGCAGTAAAACCACATGTAATAGTATATGGAATATATTTAATCAAGCTACCAAACTTGAAAATACCCATAAGTATAAGCATGATACCAGCCATAATTGTGGCAATGGTAAGACCTGCCATACCAAATTCTGTAACAATACCATAAATTATTACTACAAATGCAGCAGTAGGTCCACCAATCTGAACTCTACTACCACCTAAAAACGATATAAAAAATCCTGCAAATATGGCTGTGTAAAGTCCCTGTTCAGGGCTAACTCCTGATGCAATAGCTAGAGCAATAGAAAGCGGCAATGCAATTATCGCAACTATTATACCTGCAATAATATCCTTAAATAATTGATTCTTGTTATATGTTTTCATGACAGAAAACAGTTTTGGCTTTAGTTTATTCATAATTCTTTATAACTCTCTTTCTCCCAAATAATAAAATCCTTTACAAGATAAAAGCTTAACAGGAATTATACTTCCTATCAAACTACTATCTCCCTTAAAATGTACAGTAATATTCTCCTCTGTACGTCCTGTGACAAGTTCTTTATCCTGATGATTAATCTCTTCAACAAGAACGTCTTTAATCACATTTTCATATCTACCAACTCTTTTATAGGAAATCTCATTAACCGTAGCAAGAAGCCTATTAAATCTTTCTTTAACTTCACTTTCCGGAACTTGATTATCCATAATGGAAGCTGGTGTTCCCGTTCGTTTTGAATATATGAATGTATACGCCTGATCATATTCTACCTTTTTTACTACATCCAATGTCTCTAAGAAATCTTCCTCCGACTCACCCGGAAAACCAACAATAATATCTGTAGTAATAGATACATCCGGCATAGCTTGTCTAATTTTTTCTACCAAATCAAGATATTGTTCTTTGGTATATCTTCTATTCATCTTACCAAGTATATCAGTAGATCCAGACTGAACAGGCAGATGAATATGTTTACACACTTTAGGTTCCCTAGCCATAACTTGAATAAGTTCATCGGACAAATCCTTAGGATGACTAGTCATAAATCTGACTCTTTCAATACCATCTATCTGACACACCATAGTAAGAAGCTCCGGAAATGTTACTTTTTCATTTTCGGGTACTCTAACAATTTTTCCATCTTCATAATTATATATCTGACCATAGGAATTAACATTTTGTCCAAGAAGCATAACTTCTTTTACACCTTTTGTGGATATGTCTCTAATCTCCGCAAGAATATCTTCTGCAGGTCTACTTTTTTCTCTTCCTCTAACATAAGGCACGATGCAATAACTACAAAAATTATTACATCCGTACATAATGTTTACACCTGATTTGAAAGAATATTTTCTCTTCTGTGGTAGTTTCTCTACAGTATCATAGCTTTTATCCAATATTTCAAAGATTCTCTCTCCTGTTGATAACCTATTGAATATAAGCTCTGCCAATTTATAAATATTGTGGGTACCAAACACTATATCAACAATCTTATACTTTGACTTTATAGTTTCAACAACATGTGGTTCCTGCATCATACACCCACACAAAGCAATAATCATATTTGGCTTTTTCTTTTTTAAACTTTTAAGATGCCCTAGGTGACCGTACAGTTTTTTGTTAGCATTCTCTCTTACTGTACAGGTATTAAATATTACAAAATCAGCATTCTCGCCTTCCACTTCCTCAAAACCAATCATTTCAAGAATACCTTTTAATTTATCAGAATCATGAGCATTCATCTGACAACCAAAGGTTACAACGGAATATGTCATAACATCTTTGTTCTTTTTTAACTCAAGAACTAATTCCTTACATCTATCCATGTAATAATATTGTCTATCCGGCTCCATAACCGGTACACTATTATGCATAAAGTAAAACCCTTTCTAAATTAATCTTATAAATCAATAACTAAATAATTATATGATACTTGATTGGAATTTTCAACATAAAGGGTTAACAATTTTAATAAGAAAATACATCAAATATGATACATATGTAATAAATACAAAAGGAGGGCTGGCTTATAAAAAACAAGCCAGCCCAAGGTATGGAAAATTATGTTAAACCCTACGGTGCATAGTATGGCACCACAAGAGTTGCACCACTAAAAATAATATCATCAGTTAATCCATTAAGTTCTCGTATCTCATCAACATAAACCTCTAAAGATGAATATTCTTCTGAAATATAGGTATCAGCTATAGTCCAAAGTGTATCTCCATCACATATTTCAATACATATAAAATACTTTTGATTAGATGTAGAAGCACTTACTTTACCACTATCATTAAAATTACTCAAAAAACATACTCCAATTATTATCATCATACATAAACAAGCAACTGTTAATTTAAAATTATTATGAATAAAACCAAATATTCTTTCCATATTGTATACTCCTCTCAAATCTCTATGGGACAAACCGAACTTTTGTTCTGTTAATAATATAACTCACGAACAAACGTTTGTCAATAGTTTTCAGAACAATTGTTCGTTTTTTTGAAATTATATGTACACTTAATTTTCATATTAATAAAATACTACTCCATAAGTACAATAAACATCCCTTATTATTACTGAATCTATACTTTACACTATTATTTTCCCTATGATATACTACAAAATGTATTTTATTTTCTATCTAGGAGGAATTATGAAATTACAAAAATTATTAAGTCACACAAGACGTGCTATAGATACATACCAAATGATTGATGATGGGGATAAAATTGCTATTGGTATTTCCGGTGGTAAAGATAGTTTGGCACTTCTCTACGGAATGGCTCACTTAAGAAGATTTTATCCTAAGAAGTTTGACATAATTGCAATTACTATAGACCTTGGTTATCCAGGCTTTCACACTGAAGAAATTACAGAACTATGTAAAGAGCTTGATGTTCCATACTATGTAGAAAAAACTGAAATATACGATATAATATTTAATTACAGAAAAGAAACTAACCCATGTTCGCTTTGCGCAAAAATGCGTAAAGGTGCACTTAACGATAAGATAAAAGAATTAGGATGTAATAAATTTGCATATGCACATCACAAAGACGACATAATTGAAACTTTTTTTATGTCTCTAATATTTGAAGGTAGAATTCATACCTTCTCACCTGTAACATATTTAGATAGAAGCAAACTAACTATGATTAGACCACTAATGTTTTGTAACGAAGGAGAAATTGCCGCTTTTGAACGTGATATGAATCTACCGGTTGTAACAGCCAAATGTCCAGCGGATGGATTTACAAAGCGGGAATATGCCAAACAACATATTAAGAATCTTGAGAAAGAAAATCCTGGATGTAAAGAAAAGATATTTGCAGCCATATGTAATGCAAATCTTGACGGATGGCCAGAACCAATAAATAGACAACGATAAAACAAGAAACCTGAGTGCACTAACACTCAGGTTTCTTATTTCTATTACTCAAATCAAGCTGTAACCCCTTAAGATAATGAACCAATGCTCCAGACTCACTTTTTATAAAATAGTCAGGATTTAGCTCATCATACGTAAAATATTTAGGATATCCTTCATTCACTCTATCTAGGTAATGTAGTAGTTCTGAAAACCTCATATAGTAGAACTGATTTTTATGAGTAAACATCACTATCAAAAAACTAATTCCGTCCTGCTTCTCAAAATCTCTCATAAACTCAATCTGATGTTCATGAATATTTCTTAGTGAAAACTTATCAACAGCACATTCTTTGGCATCAAAACATACAGGTACACCTTGAACAACTCCTATGTAATCAACTGTTGAATCCTTTTCAAAATAAGCAAGAGATATATTACCATTTTCTTTGTCTATTTTTACAGGGGTTATAGGTGTCGGGATCTTCTGAACAAGCCCAAGTCCTTTTTCTCTATATAGTTCATTAGTAATATTAATCAACTCTTCAAGTGTTGAGCCTCTTAATCCTCTAGAATTCCAGGTTGCCATAAAATACCTCTCTTATACTTATAAAGCATCTTTAAGATCTAATCCTTCTCCCTTACATATTTTAATAAAAATATCTGGTAATGGATCTGTAATTATAATATTTTTATCAAGCTGCACAATTCCAGCATGTAGCAAATGATTTGATAGTTTGTACTTTTCTCTCATGTATGAATTATATGACTTATCTCCATACTTTATATCTCCAGCCATAGGATAACCAAGATATTTCAAATGAGCTCTAATTTGATGGGACTTTCCTGTAATAAGCTTAATCTTAAGTAAAGTACTACTGCCATTTGTTGCTATAGGAATAAACTCTGTCATTATTTCATAATATTTTTTTAAATTTAAGTCATCTTGAGAACTCAACAGGTCATACTCTCCCTTAGATATAACCTTTGAAAGATTTTTATCATTATCTTTATTAATATATGCTTTACATATTGTTCTATTTTTAAACTGACCTTTGACTATAGTGAAATAATACTTATTTAGACTTCTATCCTTTAGAACACTTGAAAGATGTTGACTACCTTTTAAAGTAATGCCTGCCAATATAATTCCTGAAGTATTCTTATCTAATCTATTACACACAGAAGGCTTAAAAGTATCACTATGAGCGTATCCTTCATGATTTGAAATATAATCAACTATGGCTTCATTTATTGAATAGTCATCCTTATTAGCTTTTTGAGATAAAATGCCTGTATCTTTATGGACAGCCATAATGTCCTGATCTTCATATAAAATCTTTAATTTCCTTGATAAATCAGCTACCCACTTAACACTTCCAGAAGATGAACCATTTGATGAACTACTAGCTGAGTTTCTAAAATTATTTATAGTGTCGTCCGATAAGTATAACTTAACACTATCTCCTGCCATAAGGATTTCATCACCTTTAGCCTTCTTATCATTTAAAACAATATTCTTTTTTCTTAACATTTTATATACAAAAGAAGAAGGTGCTTGATTCAAATATTTCAAAAGAAATTTATTAAGTCTTTGACCAGAATCCACATTCTTTATATTAATCTCAACCATAATTACACACCTGTAGAAAGAATTTCCTCTCTAATATGCCTATCAATAAGCTTATTATTATCATTTGGTTCACTAACAGTATTTATCTTCTTAATATATTCATCAATACTATCAAATACAGATACATTATATTTGTATTTGCCACCATTTATAGATGTCGCAATCCATTTTTCATATTCTTTTTTCTTATCTTTAAAATCCTTACTTAATACCAATGCGTAGATCTTACCATTTTTAACCAACATAGAATGGTAAAACTTTACGCCTTCATATCTAGAAATTGTAATATCGAACAAAAGGCAACCATCCTTGCTCTTATAATTATTTGATATTTTTGCATGTTGATCGAAAGTAAGTGAATCAAACTTTGCCACGATTAAATATGCTATAATAAATTTTGCAAGTGGTAATGAAAGCAATATAGCTATTATAATGATTACTCTAGACGTATCACCATACATAATTAAAGTTCCAATTACAACTGCCGCAATCATAATGGCTAAGATGGCCACAACTAATAATTTTGATAATTTATAGGACTTTAAATATCCATATTCTCCTTTGTTAACCTTATTCATCTTATCTCTCCATATTCAAGTATTTAATCAACAAATTTTATCATAAGCTCATGAGGTAGAATTTTGCTAAGAACTCTAAAGGCTTTCATTGTAGTACCATATACGGACACAGATTTTCCATGAAAGCCATCTTTTAAGGCTAGTTCAACAACCTTTTCTGGCTTTGCCATTCCAAGTTTTTTATAAAACTTCGCACTGTGATGTTTTTCAGCAACATCAAAAAATTCTGTTTTAACAGGACCAGGGCAAACTGCAGTAACTGTAATATTCTTTCCCTTTAACTCTTTATTCAAAGCCCTTGACAAACTTAACACATAAGATTTTGTTGCTGCATACGTGGCAAAGGAAGGTTGTGGCATAAACGCAGCTGACGATGCTATATTCCATATATTACCACGATTGCAATCCATATATGGCAATACAAAATCTATCATTTTAGTAAGCCCTAAACAGTTAATCTTACACATTCCAACATTGTCTTCACTTATTTCTTCAAATTTACCAATAATTCCATATCCTGCAGAATTAACCAATGCTCTTACTTGTGGTTTTTCCTGCATCAGAAGCATTTTAAATCTAATCATATCAGCATCATCGGATATATCATATTTTAATGGTCTTACTTTAACATTTGTAATTGTTTCTGCCAATTCTTCAAGTTTATCAAATCTTCTTGCGATTACCCATATTTCGTCTATAGTTTTAAACCTTTTACTTATCTGACACACAAATTCTCTTCCCATTCCAGAAGATGCACCTGTTACAATTGCAATTTTCATCACATTAACCTCCAACCAGGTAAATACTTATTTTTTAACACTCCGTTATTAAGTTTACCCCAACCAAGTGGATATGAATCAACACATACTAAAACCCATCCATTTTTTCCTTCTGCTTCTACGGTCTCCCCTTTTAAATATTTGTTTACTCTATCATCATCAGATGATAAGTTAACTATGTTTGAATAATCAGAAGAACTTAAACTCATAGCAAGAGATTGGCTTGGTTCAAATCTATTCTTCTTAACCTCTCCCAAATATAATCCACATCTCAGAATTCTAAGTCCTCTTACAGCAGGAAAAGACTCAGGAATATAATAAAGTTTATCTTGAGAAAGCTCCATACGATTAAAATCAAACTTTTTATTAAATCCTTTAAAAAACTCCTCTGTTTCCTTGGTGAGTTTTGCTTTCTTTATTGGATAGCTCCCTGAATTACCTGTATTAACAGATACTCCATCCTTTTTAACTAAGGCAACAAAATGTCCTTCACCTTCAATTTTGTGTGGCCAAAGTCTGGCACATTTTATCAAATCTTCGTTACCAGTTTCAGACCATTCTGGATGCCCATCATCAAAGCCTTCATATTTGCTAAAATCACATATACTAAGACTATCATCTAAGCTAAGAAGATACTCAACAGACTTTTCATTCTCTAAAGGAGCAAATGTACAAGTGGAATATAATATTTTTCCACCTGGTTTTAACATTTTAACAACCTCTTTAAGAATACTAATCTGCAAATCACTAAAAAGCTGATTACCATTATTCTCCCATGCAGTAATCATTGAATTAGATTTTCTAAACATACCCTCACCGGAGCATGGGGCATCAATTAAAATCTTATCAAAATATCCTGCAAATCGTTCTGATAATTTATAAGGTGCTTCACTTATAATAAGAGCATTAGTTGCGCCAAAAACTTCAAGATTCTTTAACAACGCCTTTGCTCTAGAAGCACTAATATCATTAGAAACCAGCACTCCTGTCCCACTTAGTTTTGCAGCAAGTTCTGTAGATTTTCCACCTGGTGCTGCACATATATCAAGTACTCTGTCACCTTCTTCGACTGGAATAACAGACGCAGGAGTCATAGCACTTGGTTCCTGAATGTAATAAAGTCCTGCATAATAATATGGATGTTTTGAGGGTTTATCTAACTGTTCATCATAATAGAAACCATTGTCACACCATGGAACTGGTCTAAGATGAAATGGGTTAATTTTGAGAAACTCTTCAACACTAATCTTCATAGTATTAATTCTGATACCATGATACATAGGTTTATCTAAACATTTCTTATAGTCCTCAAAATCTTCCCCTAAAAGCCCTATCATATTGTCTTCAAATAACTTTGGTAATTCCATACAATAACATTAAGTACTAAAGCTTTAAATATTGAAACTACTATCAACATAAGCTTTAATAAATATTCCATCCTCTCTATATTCTTCTGATAGCAAAGTACCTGACTTCC
Source organism: Lachnospiraceae bacterium (assembly GCA_015057445.1). Lineage (GTDB taxonomy): Bacteria > Bacillota > Clostridia > Lachnospirales > Lachnospiraceae > Coprococcus_C. Next base: position 152,024 of record SVEI01000001.1, read on the forward strand.
TAATTTTGTTAATAATTCCTGCATCATTATAGGAAATAAGTTTCTCAACATATTTTCTACATTTGTTAATCTCGTTCGCTAAAGTCTCCATCAACTTATCAAAACCAATTTCTTTTTTAGCTGCAATATTAACAATGGCATCTGCTTTAAAATCTTTTATAATTGGTAATTCTTCTACCTTATCAATCTTATTTAATGCTGTAATAATAATCTTATTCTCAACTCCAAGACTATCTAAAGTTTCATATACTGTAATAATATGATTATCTGCCTGTGGATTCGACACATCAACAACATGAAGAATTATATCTGCATACTTCGCTTCTTCAAGAGTTGATCTAAAAGCATTTATCAAATGATGTGGAAGCTTTCTTATAAAACCTACAGTATCTGTTATAATAATCTCCTGTCCATTTAAAAGTTTTAAATTACGAGATGTAGGATCAAGTGTAGCAAAAAGTTTATCCTCCTCTAAAACACCTGCATCAGTCAAATGATTAAGAAGGGTTGATTTACCAGCATTTGTATAACCTACAATAGAAACAATAGGTAAATCACCTGCCATACGTTGCTTTCTCATAACATCTCTATGATTCTTCACATCTTCTAGTTCTCTTTGGAGCTGTGAAATTCTATCTCTTATTATACGTCTATCTATCTCAAGTTTTTTCTCTCCTGGTCCTCTAGTACCAATTCCACCACCAAGTCTTGAAAGTGAACTTCTCATGCCAATAAGTCTAGAAGATCTATATTTTAATTGTGCCAACTCTACTTGAATCTTACCTTCTCTTGTAGTTGCTCTCCCAGCAAAGATATCTAAGATAACCATTGTTCTGTCCATTATCTTAGTATCAACAATTTCTTCAAGATTCTTAAGTTGCATTGGACTTAGTTCATCATCACATACAACACCGGTTGCATCTAATTCCTCAACCATCTCTTTCAATTCTATAGTTTTTCCCGAACCAATATATGTTGCTTTATCAACACCATCTTTCTTCTGTATTAATCTACCAACAACAGTTGCTCCAGCTGTTTTAACAAGTTCTTCTAACTCATCAAGATTAACTTCAACATCTTCTCCATTGTCAAGATCTACACAAAATAATATTACTCTTTCTTCTAAATCCTTATTTTCAAACATACAATCACCTTCTTAGTTGACATAACAATATTATGGTTGCTTAATTCGAGTTTATTTCGAACAAACAACCATAATATTATTATTTTCTTAATATACAATTATAGTTCCAAATATATTATCTAATATTCCTCTACATAATCTTCTGTAGGATCCTCACCAAATAAATTATAGATATCATTTAATGGTTCCTCTGATATATTCACTCTGGTGTCTAAGTATGCATATAAATCATCACCATTAGTATCATCAGGATATAACGACTTATATTCCTTTGCTAAAGCAAATGCTTCATTAAACTGTCCAAGTTTTTCATAACAAACAACCTGAACATATCTTAATTGTTTCTCATAGGTTTTATCTTCTTGAGAAAGTCCCTGATTAACATAAGCTACTGCTGTATTATAATCCTTCTGTTCAATATAGTACTGTGCAAACTTATAGCATAGATACGCGTCCATACCAACTTCTCTACTGTAAATGTCGAAATACTCTTTCATCTTAGGATAATCATCTAGATTTTCAAAACATATAGCTGCATAAACAGCTAGTTCTGTGTATCCATTATTAACCGCATCAACAAATATACTATGTGAGCCAAAGTATTCTCCATTAGAGAATTTTATAAGACCATCAGTAATATACATCAAATATGATATATCATCTGCATTATAATTAGAACCTGAGTATTCATCTAAGATATAGCTATATGTATCGTACGCCTCCTGATACATTTCTAATCTCAAATACGAATCAGCCTTATAATAACAAATATCTACATTAAGCTTATCAGAAAACCATTGATTATAACCCAAAGCCTTATCAAAATGTTCTATAGCAGTTTCATAATCTCCTTTATTAAAGCTATCAACGCCCTTATTCCTATATGCTTTCTTAGGTGTAAAAATATGGAAAACTCCAACAAATGTTATAATTACTACTAATATAAACAAAGCAATATTAAGAATGTGTAATGCTCTTCTTATAGCTTTCTTTTTTCTCTTAATTCTCTTTTTTTCTTCTCTCGGTGTCATAATAAAACCAACCTTAAACGTATTTTATTGAACGAGCTGCATAAATTCTTCAAGAGATAAATTATTATCATGCATAAACGTAGCCGCTTCTTTACCAACATATCTAAACTGCCACTGTTCATCACTAACGCCAGTTATACTTACTTTGTTAGCTGGGAATCTATTAATAAAACCATACTTGTGACAATTATTCATAAACCATTGGTCTGTCTCTCTTGTAGACTTATAATCTGCTTCTCCTAAAACTGAAACATCAGTAATATCTATAGCAAGACCAGTCTCATGCTCACTACAGCCTGGCTTCTCTACAGATTTTCCAACCTGAGCCTGAGCTTCCTCTTCAAGCAATCCTGAATCAATATAGCTTTGAACTTCTGAATTATATAATTCTGTCTGGGTTGCCTCATCAATATAAGCATTAATTATATTGTACTCATAACCAGCCATATTACATGCATTAAGCATCTCAGAGAAATCATTAAATATTCTCTTGTCAATATCAAGACCACAGTTAAGTGTATGATGCTCGAAGGTATAATCTGCAGCCAAAGGATGTGCTTCATCAACTAAGAATATAAAATCTCTATTCCTGTTATATATATCAATTGCTTCTTGCTCCATCGCTCTTTGAGCCACAATCTCCGGATCCTCTGTTGCATCCATTGGAGTTGCCTCTTCTGTGGTTGGTATATCTAAAGAACTCTTCTTTTTACCACCTAATGAGAAAATATTAGCAAACATAACAATAATCAGAATTAAAGCAATTAAAGCAAATATAGTATATATCAATATACTGTAGTCTCCCGCCTTTGTATGTTTAATAAGTTTTCTAATGTACTTTTTAATGGTTTTCCTAGCTTTCTTAAAAAGACGTATTGCCTTACGTTTGATTACTTGCCATAATCCCTTGAAATCCATGTTTTTAACCCCCATTCGTAAAAATATTTTTACCTAAAAATATACTCGTAAATTTATAAATCACAAATATATATAAAAATCATACAGATACTAATAAATTAACATAATTCCACAAAAAATACAACGATTAATCTAAGTTATATGTCTCTCTGAGTATTTTCTTTTCAGCTTCAACTTGTTTTTGAAAATCCAAAGAACTAATTACAGAACAATTGTTACCAAAAGTAAGCTGCCTAATTAAGCTATCAGATGTCACAACTACCATATTAAGCTTATCCTTATTAGAATTTGAATATCTTTCTATATAAGCATCGGCTGTCTCCCCTTCTTTAGTATGAATAACCTTTATATCATCTTTTATTTCTTCACTACCTGGATTATTCTTCACTTTATATCCATCAAAAACAAGAATAACATTCTTACCCACAATAGACTTAAATTCAGACAATATAGCAATTAATCTATCCTTTGCAGAGTCAATATTTACCTTTGACAATTCCTTCAAATCTTCCCAAGCAAATATAACATTATATCCATCTATTATATATACATTTTCTTTTGCTTTAGGGGCTGATTTAACCCGACTATAGTCGAAATAATCTGCTTCTCTTTTTTTCTTAAAACCTTGTTTACCAGATTTAACATTAGCATTGTAGGTTTTTCCGAGAATTGCATCTATCTCATCAGTACCAATAGTATAATCAAAGTTTTCCTTGGGATGTGCTACATTCATATTTATTGTTGTTTCATCAGTCTTATCAATAGAAAGATGCATATATTCTCTAACCTCATACCAAGGTACAACAAATCCAGCCCCATGAGCACAAAATACAGACGATGGTGGATTCTTAATATCTTCACAAGGATCATAGCCCTTTTCATCTACAATTTCTTGCTGATTATGGCATATATCATACCCCCATAATCTTACTACGAGACTTCCTTTTCCTTTTGTATAAGCATTAACATTCACCTGATAATCTCTCATTGTAGCAACAGGACATCTACCACTTATAATAGTCATATCTCCCCTAATATCTGGAGGATTCATAGTACCATGCATATTTTCAATATCAAGCATAGCCTTTCCAATCATATCTGAAGGAATATATAATTCAAACTCATAATAAGGCTCAAGTAAAACTGATTCTGCATACATAAGACCATTTCTAATAGCTCTATATGTAGCTTGTCTAAAATCCCCACCCTCTGTATGCTTTAAGTGAGCTTTACCATTTAATATAGTAATTTTAACATCAGTTAGGGCTGAACCTGTTAATACTCCTCTGTGAGTTCTCTCTAATATATGAGTTTTAACTAACCTTTGCCAGTTTTTGTCAAGAATATCTTCACTAAGATTACTATCTACTGTTATTCCAGACCCTCTTTGTCCTGGTTCTAACAACAAGTGTATCTCAGCATAATGTCTAAGAGGCTCAAAGTGACCAACTCCTATGGCATTACTTTGAATAGTTTCCTTATATGTTATACTTCCTAATCCAAACTCTGGCGCAAATCCATATCTCTTATTTATTAACCCACTTAATACCTGTATTTGTACCTGTCCCATCAACTTTACCTTGATTTCTTCTTTTTCTTCATTCCAAAGAAGAGCAAGTTCAGGTAGTTCTTCTTCTAGCTGCTTTAGCTTAGGATACATTTGTCTTCCACTTATTCCGTCAGGCATTATTATCTGATAACTTATAACTGGTTCTAAAAGCGTCATAGCTTTATCTAAGTTATTTCCAAGACAATCACCTGCAACTACCTGTTCAAGTCCTGTAACCGCACATATATCACCTGGATATGCCACATCAACTACATCATATTTATCTCCGTTATAAATTCTTATTTGATTAACCTTTTCATCAACAATCTTATCTCTTACTTTAAGAGCTCCGCTAGTAACCTTAAGATGCACTAACCTTTCATTCTTGTCATCTCTAGTAATCTTATATACTTTACCTCCGAAACTATCATCGTTCCTAGACAAAATATCATTAGAAATGATATCAACAGAATATTTATCTAATCCGTCAATTAAAGTATCTACCCCTTCCAACTTAAGAGCAGAACCAAAATAACATGGATAAACCTGTCTATGTCTAATAAGTTCTGTAACAACTTCTGTATCTAAAATGTTATTTTCTATAAATTCATCAAGAAAATCGCTATTAGATGTTAATTCAGCATAAGACACCGCCATTTGTTCCATATCATCTGATTTAAAATCAACACCTGTAAAGTCAATGCAATTATTTCCCAATTCATTCCTAATATGTTCCATAAGCTCTTCCTTACGGTTATCTGGCTGATCCATTTTATTTACAAAAATAAATACAGGAATATTATATTGTCTAAGAAGTCTCCATAATGTTTTTGTATGTCCTTGAACACCATCGCTAGCACTTATAACTAATATAGCATAATCTAAAACCTGTAAGGTTCTCTCCATTTCCGCTGAAAAATCAACATGACCAGGAGTATCAATCAACGTAAAATAAGCTGTATCCGTCTCAAACACAGCCTGTTTAGAAAATATGGTTATACCTCTGCTTCTTTCCATATCATCAGTATCTAAATATGAATTTTTATTGTCTACTCTACCTAAGTTTTTAATTACTCCAGCACTATACAAAAGGGCTTCTGATAAAGTAGTTTTTCCTGCATCAACATGAGCAAGAATACCAAGAACTAACTTCTTCATATGAACCTCTAATCAAATAATTAATATAATAAGCCCATAATCAATATAATTATGGGCTTATTAATCTCTTTAAATTATAACATTAGCTAATTATACTTCGCAATTATCTCTTCATTAGCTTTCATAGCCTGAACTTCCATATCTTTTCTGTAAGATGTAAGCTTATCCTTAATTGAATCATGCTTTATTGACATAATCTGTAAAGCGAGATATGCTGCGTTCTTTCCACCATTAATTGCAACTGTTGCAACAGGTATTCCTGGTGGCATCTGAACAATAGAATAAAGTGCATCTACACCATCTAACACTGAACCAGAAATAGGTACTCCAATAACTGGAAGTACAGTCTGTGATGCTACAACACCAGGTAAGGCAGCAGCCATTCCTGCTCCAGCAATAATTACCTCTGTGCCATTAGAATTAGCCTCATCAATAAATGCAGAAAGACCTGCATGTGCTCTATGTGCAGACAAACATCTAACATCAACTGCAACACCATAATCCTTTAAAATATCAATAGCAGGCTCAAGCTTCGGCAAATCACTTGTTGAGCCCATTATAATAGCTACTCTCATTACAAATCCTCCATGTACCAATTAAAATTTAAATATAGACATACTATCTTCTAAGTCAGCGGCTATCTGACGAAGACCATTTGACTTGTCTGATATATCTTCTACAATAGCTGATACTTCAGTAGCTGAAGCTGATGTTTCTTCTGTACCTGCAGCATTCTCTTCAGCAATAGCTGTTAAGCTTTGAACTATATCTACAACTCCAACTCTAGCTTCATCAAGCTGTGCAGCTTTATCAGAAATTCTATCAATTGCTCTATTAGACTGTTCTACACCACTGATAATCTGAGTAAAAGCGTTATCAGTCTGTTCTACATGATCACTCTGTAATCTTATAATCTCTTTAACATCATACATAGTTTCAACAGCTCTTTCAGAATCAACAAGAAGCTCTTGTATGATAATCTCTATCTGCTGTGCAGAAATATTACTCTGCTCTGCAAGCTTTTGAATCTCAGCTGCAACAACAGCAAATCCCTTACCCTGTTCTCCAGCTCTTGCAGCCTCTATAGATGCATTAAGTGAAAGTAAGTTAGTTTCTTCAGCTATAGAAGTAATAAGCTTTGTTGCTTCACTAATCTTAAGGGCTGATTCATTGGTAGTATTGGTCTGTTCCGCAATAACATCAATATATTCACCAGCTCTTTTATTAACATCACTAAGCTCTTTCAATATATTCTTAGCAAAGGATGTTGATTCCTTCATATCTTCAGCATATTCACGAAGCTTAGCAATCTCATCGTTTGTTTCCTCAACCATATTACCCATGATAATAACATTCTCAGTAGCTGACTGAGTATCTTCTGCCTGAGATGAAGCACCTTGTGCAATATCATTTACAGCCTTTTCAACTTGCTCCATAGTTGTTGAAGTCTCTGCAGCATCTGTGTTAAGAGCGTCAGCTGCATACATTACATTATCACTCTTTTCCTTGATGACACTAACAACCTCTACGAGAGATAATCTAAGTCCATCTAAGGCTCTACTCATTATACCAGTCTCATCCTTCTTGTTATTAAGCTTAGCTTGAATAGGATCCTCTGTAAAATCCATATTTGAAATCTTATCAACAACCTTAACAAGCTCAGTAATAGGCCTAATAAGTATCCACGCAACAATACCACCTATCAAACCAAAAACAATCATGGCTATAACGATAGCTCGCATTCCTCTTTTATTAAGATGATTAACAGCTTCATAAAGTTCTTCTTCATCAGCTGTAACTACCAAAATATACTCTTGTCCCTCTGGTACATACACACCAGCGTACTTCAAAGCACCTTTATATTCATATTCTACAGTACCATTTTCAACTTTCTTACCAGCTGCAATATCAGCTACTATCTGGGTTACTACAGCATTCTCAACTGGTTGACCAACCTTTGCGAAATCAGGATGGTAAAGCATATTACCATCAGGACATACAACATACACGTAACTACTATCTACATCTTCCATTCCCACTTCATCTAACTCATGAGCAAGGAATTCATATGTAAGTATTTCTTCAGCACTAGTAAGCATAATTTCTTCATCAATCATAGTACCGTACGCAAGAGATATATCGTCCATGTAATGATGATTAAGAAGTGTGACTTCATCTTTGATATTCGGTGAATACAACCACACCATCAGCACGCCAGTAAATAATATCATGGCCATCATGGCAATTATTAGATATACTCTCATTGATATTTTTTTAATTTTTTTGTTCTCCATTGGTGTCTCCTCCTTTGTACATTATACAAAAAATTTGTTATTATTTTATCAAATTTATGCATCTTTTACAAGAGTCTAATAGATATTATGTAAATAAATTCATTGTAAAAAAATAATACAACTATCAAGAAAAACTATCTTCTACACAAAGAGTTCCCCATCCAAGCAATATATTAGGAGAATCTTTAAAAATAGGCAAAGTCTTTGCACCAGAAATAAGATAAGCCTTAACCTTTTCTCCATATAAAAATGGGTCATTTTTCATAACTATTCCATATTCCATAAGCATAGCTGACGCTGCAGAAACAAAAGGTGTTGCAAATGATGTACCTGTTACCAAGCTATACCCTCCTCCTACTCGGGGTGCATCAATATTTACACCAGGCGCAACTACATCTGGTTTTATATTTCCATCAACTGTATAACCACGTCCCGAAAATGCCGCGTAAGACATATTATTAGAATCATATGCTCCTACTGTAATAACACTTTCTGATGTGGATGGTATTGTAATTGTTGTACTTTCTGAAGGATTCAAAAAAAAGATATTAGTATTTGTACTACCTTCTACCGGCAACCAAATATCAACTCTGCCATCAATAATCTTTTGGGGAATTAATCTAATACTCCATACACCACTTTCAATAAAATCTTCCACAGGAATAATACTTATATAAGTTTCCTGTCTCGAATTTATAGGAGAAGGACCACTATTTAACACACGTATATCCATATTATTTATACTATATGACACAAGCTGCTCATAATCATTAAATGGTCCTAAAACTTCACCAGATGGCGTGAATAAAAATACATCTATTTGATCCTGAAAATTACTCCAGACTTGAATGTTAATGCTTCCTTCCCCCGACGGAATTTGAAACTCTCGATTAAAAACTCTTTCATATTCCATATTTATCTGTACGTGTCTTCCCGCCAATGCGTCATTACCTGCTCCAACTACAAATGTTACCCTGGATAGTAAGGACACTGTATCAATATATCTTTCTAACACAGAATTTCCATTATGATCCCCGGAATTATTGCCATAGCTTAGGTTAATAACTAATGGAACATTGTTATCAATAGAATATTTAACAGCAAAATCTATAGCCATCATAAGATTTGCGGTATTAACCTGTTCATTGTCGCCTGTAGCAAGTTTTACAATTAACAAATCTGCATTAGGAGTACAGGCTGTTACTATTCCTGCAACTGCTGTACCATGACCGCTAGCATCTTTACTGTCAAATTCTTGTTTAGTATTAATTGCATCATTTATATCATTATTATCAAAGTAAGTACCCATATTATACCCACTAGGTGGATTACCAGATAAACTCTGGTCCCACAGACCAACTATCTTGCTTTCAACCATATCATTACCGCTTGTAACAACTGAAAAGTCTTCATGAAATATATCTATTCCAGAATCAATTATAGCAACGGTTACACCTGAGCCACGTAAACCCCTATTAAAATATGGAACACTCATACAAGACTGGACAAAACCATTAATGGAAACTCTTTGCTGAACAAATAGCTTGGGCTTTTCTATGTATATAACTCTATTATCCATAGCAAAATCATTCACTACATCCTCACATACTAAAATAATAGCAAATCCACCTAACAACTCTGTATATACCGCATTATAATCCATTGCTAACTCTGATAAATTGCCAATGAATTTTATTATTAAACGCCAGCTATTAAATTCATTATCATATCCTGTGTTAAGTTCTAAGCTATTTTCTCTCAAAGGTTCTGGTGTATCCAGAGCAATATTAAGTTCTGTACCAATTTTAGAATTCATGCAACACTCCTTCAAGCTGTCGAATTAGCTTACAATTATTTTTATGTTATCCCTTTGCTTCGACGCAATATATTTTCCACATAAAATATAATCAACACAAGCACTAAGAGGAGGTGAATATGAGCTATGTTGTATATGCAGACGTGCTTCTTATATGGATATTTATAATCAATTATACGACATACCACCTAACCTGCAGAATATTAAACCACAAAATCTCTCAGGGAAAACTTCTTTTATGGTGCATACTTTCTTCTATAACATTGGAATTATTCTACATATTTGGAGTATTAAGAGCTAAAAACATCCAACCTATATTGTATATAAGTTTGTACATTTTTCTTATGTATATATTCTTAAGATTTGTATTAAAATTAAAAGCTATAACTAGCTTTCTACAATTACTAATATACAACATACTAGGAACTCTTCTATTATCTGGAGCAATACAAATATTTGTAAGTAATAACATATCACTAATAATTATATTACCTATGATATTAATAATATTCCTTATAGTTCCAATAATTCTAAAAGTATTGCCGAATTTAAGAAACGAAAATAAAAACACAATATCAGTTACACTATCTACCGTAAATCACACTATTCAAACAACTGGGTATATTGATACAGGTAACACATTAATGGATATTTATTCAGGAAAACCAGTAATAATACTTGATTATTCTTTACTTCAACCAATTATATCTGCATCTGAGTTTGAATTGATTTGTGAATATATAAAAACAGGAAATTATAGTTATATATCCAACATCATCTTAGATGGTGAAAAGATATATCCCATACCATATAAAACAATAAGTAACAACAACGCAATTATGCCAGCATTCAAACTACAGTACTTGATTATCAACAATAATATATACAAAAACATTGTTGCTGGCATTAGTCACACAAGTTTTTCAAACACCACAGAATGCAAGGTGTTACTTAACAATAACTTATAAAGGATTAGAGAGGAGTATTCAAATGATTAGTATCATTAGTAACAACAAGTTTCAAATCAACATCAAAAGCTTTGCCAATCTATTAATGTATCCCAAAAACGAGGTACATTACATCGGTGGTGCCGAAATTTTACCACCACCGCTTAGTTCTGAGGAAGAAGCAGATTTGATAAGCCGAATCGACATTGATGATTCTGTTAGACAAATACTTATAGAACATAATCTTAGATTGGTAGTATATATCGCAAAAAAATTCGACAACACAGGAATTGGTGTAGAAGATTTAATATCCATAGGCACTATTGGTTTAATAAAAGCTATCAATACCTTTAAATCTGATAAAAATATAAAGCTTGCAACATACGCAAGCAGATGCATAGAAAACGAAATCTTAATGCATCTAAGAAGAAGTACACGTTCTAAAACTGAGTTATCCTTTGACGAGCCATTAAATGTTGATTGGGATGGAAATGAGCTTCTTCTATCCGACATTCTTGGTACCGAAGAAGATATTATATACAAAGATATTGAAGATGAAGTTGATAAATCCCTATTAGAACAGGCATTAGAAATCTTATCTGACAGAGAACGAATGATTATAGAGCTTCGTTTTGGAATCGGTCATGACGATGAGGAAATGACACAAAAAGAAGTTGCTGATTTGCTGGGAATATCACAGTCTTATATATCAAGATTAGAAAAGAAAATAATAAAACGTCTTAAAAGAGAAATGACAAGACTAAGTTAACAAAAAAGCCTTGAAGCATAAACTTCAAGGCTTTTTTCGTGCCGGTGGTGGGACTTGAACCCACACGCGGTTACCCGCAACAGATTTTGAGTCTGCATCGTCTGCCATTCCGACACACCGGCGAACAAGTGAAAATATAGCATATTTTCACCCATATGTCAAGAAACTTAATCCTCTATCTTTTTAGCAACCACAACATATCTTCCATTAGTAGTATGATATGCACATGTGGAGAGTGTAAGTAGCTTATCACCATACTTTACATCATTTTCTATTGTATATGGTGTCATGCTAACACAATTTTTCACATAGTCCATAAATTCTTCTTCACTTGCAGCGTCGAAGAACTGATAATACTTAAATCCCGTATAATCAACCTCATATATTCTAGTTCTAAAAGCAGCTATAACTTCATAAGTACCATCTCCATGAATTGTATTAAAGGTAAATGTCTTATGCTTCTTATAAAACTCTTCATCTTCATATTCAAGCAAATCATGGAACATCTTACCAGTATGCATATTATGCCCATATATAAGCACATTATCGCTCATTATAATATCACTGCTGGTATCTACGAATAAGGTTCCTGCTGAGCTACTATTCTTATCATAATCTCTATAAATATAATACTCTTCATCATGCATGGTCTGCATAACCGGATAATCTATATCAGTATCCTCTATCTTAATCCATCCAACAAAATCATTATTATATTTATATAATCTGGCATATTTTTTCTGAACCAATGTGCCGTCGAAATCAATATATTTTATCTCTTCCACAACACCTGCATCAGTCTCTGTTGCAACAACAACCTCTTCATACTGGCTATCAAACACAACGTCTGATTCTTCGTCTTCATCTATAACCATATCCTTAAGACCATCTACAGTATCTTCACTTTTCTTACTCTCCATAAAGTATTTAATAAGATAAATGGAACAACCCACGAATATACATATAAATACACAGAGCAAAATATTATATATTAGCCTAAGTTTCTTTGAATTTTTCTTCTTTTTGGTTTTAGTTGACATAACTTGACTCCAATCTTGTTTCATTAACTAGAAAAACCCGAATAAATCGGGTTTTTCTAGCTTAATTAAAAGTACTTCTTACTTCCCCACAAATTATTCTTCTTAAGAGTCATATACTCTTCGTAAGCCTGCTCAAGAATCTGTTTCTCATTAGGAAATTTAAGAAGATGATACGCTTCATGGTACTTGTAGTAACCTGAATCCATAAAATATTCTTCTTTCTGTGGCTTGCTATAATAGCTATCTGCCATCATAAGATACCAATGAACATCCTTGTTTACAACATCATAAGAGGTATTAAAAGTATAGCTACTTTTACCCACGTACTTGATAATCTGTGCCTTAACACCAGTTTCCTCATGTACCTCTCTTAGAGCTGTCTCATTATGCTGTTCATCTTTTTCTACCGTACCTTTAGGTAGAACCCATCCTTCATACTTGTTCTTATAATTCTTGTAGAGTAATAATATTTTACCTCTGAAGATTACCACACCACCACAGCTTGTTGCTTCAATCATCGCAATTCCTCCTGTAAAAATTGGTGTGTGCATACATTGAGGTCATTATATCAAATTACAAACAAGTTAGCAAGGGATTTTAAAGTAAGTATGGAGATAAGATAGTATGATATTTATTCTTCGCTGACTAATTCATATATATTCCATCCAGCGATAGGACATATTTTAATTCCGCTTTCATATGCTTTTTTTGCATTAATAGTATATTTATGATTTTATAGTAAGCTTTATCACCAGTATACGGATTAACTATCCAGGCTCCTTTTATTAAATTTTTTTTAAATCTATTAATACATTTTTTGAAATCTTTATCTATAACGTCTTCTGATTTTATCCACATAGATGATTCTTTTATTGTATCTGCATCATTATATCCCAATAAAATACCTATATTATTATCCTGATTTTCACTAAAATCTTTATAATTTTCGTAAAAATTAATTTGTTCTTTAGAAATAAAAATCATCTCAAATTTTTCAAAAGCGTGAAAATCACATAGTTTATCAAATTCGATAATTTTAAATTTAGGACTCAGTATTATTCCACATGCATTATATTGTGAATTTCCTAACAATTCAATTACAAATTTATAAATATCATCTGTTGTTGCATGAAACTGTAAACTAGTTGAACTCATAATTCATACCTCATTATTTTTTCAGCATTAACATGTTAAAATATTTCTCTTATTGTTTTTTGTTGCTATTTCATATACAACACTTGAAAAATAATCATTATAGATGTCTTTGTTATAAATTATCAATGATTCATAATTAATCTTAAGCAATCTCATATCTATATCTTCCGCTGGCTCATAACCTAGCAACACATAATCACAGTTAATATGATTATGCATTTGAAATATTTTTTTTAAAATAATATCTAATTTAGTAATCAAATCACTTCTCATATCAGATAGAAATTGATTAATTTTAAAGTTTATTGTAATATCGCATAATTTTCCATCACCAGAAACTATAATAAATACTTCAGGTATTATGAATCCAAATTTCAATTCATGTAAAAATATAGAGCCTGTCGTTGATTTTTCAAAATGTAATCTCATATCTTTAATATCATCATATTTACAATCAAGCATATTTATCTCATCATAAAAATGTGATGATATAATATTATTTTTATTGATCAGAATGTGTTCAGAAAATATTTCATCTAACTTTTTGTTATCTATATTTTTAAATATTATTTCAAGGTATTCCATAACACTCCCCCAAAGTAATTAAATTTTATATGGCTTTATTTTTAAACAATTATCCCAACAAACTCATAATATAACTGCTCATATTTTCAAACTAAGCACCCAATTATCATAATCCTTTATAATTTTTAAATTCTATCATGCTCAATGCAATGATATCTTTTAGTATTTCATCATTATCATACCACCAAATTATATAAATTTATCATATCAGCTAATTATCAACCAAAATAATAGCCATAATTCACTTAATACATACTCTTACATACATTTCACAACAGGGCACCTCTACACAACATTTTACATAATCAATAAAATCTTCCTTTGAATAAATTTCTTCTAAATCGTCATATTCCCCACCATACCACATTATTATCCATTCACATAAATCATACACATTATTTAACACTTGGTATAGTTCAGAAACAATAAATTTCTCATAATCTAGAACCTCATTACATAAATTATGAATATTTTCTATTATCCATACATCACAAGTTTCTACGTCTGGATAGTATTTTTCTAAAACTAAATGACATAAGTCTATATTTTTATTTCGTAAACCAATCAATTTCCTACCATATTTTTCTAAGTTGTATTTTGATTTACATATCATAAATTGGCTCACAATATTTTCCTCCAACTTCATCTATAATTATCCTTATATATATTTATACTAAGCTTCTTCAATTATGTATCAAAAGACAATATAACCATAGCCATGGCAACTACCATGGCTATGATTCTCATATAAAATCAAAAAATCTTGTAATCTATCCCCACATTACTCTCATTGTACTACTTTGTTTATTATTTACTTACTATAATAAGCATCAAATATCTGCTTCGCCACCCAAGTACCTGATACTCCAAATGTATTGTAGTCCTCAACAACTACACAAACCACAAGGTCAGGATTATCTGGATTAGAAAAGCCTACAAACCAAGAATTACAGTTACCCTCGTTATCATATTCAGCTGTACCAGTTTTACCTGCCACATCGTAAGATGAACCGGAAAAATAACTTGCAGCAGTACCATAATCACATACAGCCTTCATATAATCTGTTAGTATTTCAGCTTCATCACTAGTCATTAACTCTCCATATGACTTGCTTTTAAACTTCTTAACATTACCACCGTCGTCATTTTCTACACGTTCTATTAGGTAAGGCTCCATTAGAACGCCACCATTAGCTATTGCACTCATAATCATAGCATTATGAAGCGGAGTAATCTGAGTATTACCCTGTCCTATTACTGTCTGTGGAAGCTCATCCGGTCTACTGTTGGCATCAATATCAAAGCTAGACATGTTGGTTTCTCCATCGTATGGAAGCTCACTATTAAACAATAATCCATCCATGGAAGTTCTAAATTTTGCATAATCCAGATATGTTCCTACATTTGCAAATGAAACATTACAAGAATAAGCCAATGAATCCTTCAGAGATTCTGTATAGTGTGATGTGTCATCATTACAATGGATATCTACTCCAGAGAATATCTCACTTGCATAACAGTCATAAGAATAATTCTCGTAATTATTAGGATATTCTCTAATATACTCTAATAATGTAAGTACCTTAAATGTTGAGCCAGGAGCATATAATCCCTGAGTGGCTCTGTTAAGAAGAATTGTACTACTTGCACCTTCCTCTGTCTGAAGATAACTCCAAAGGTAGTCAATCTCACCAGGATTATAGTCAGGTTTTGAAAGCATAACCTTTATCTTTCCTGAAGATGGCTCAATGGCTATTACTGCACCTTCGCAATATCCCATAGCATTGTAAGCTGCTGTCTGAAGGTCGTAATCTACGGTAGTTATAACATTATCACCACGATTTTTCTCCTCAGAAAGGCCTTTAATTACTTTCTCGAATATATTGATATGGGAACGAAGCATATAAAAATTGCCCTCTAGTTCTATACCTGATTTACCGTATTTGTCGTAGCCTGTTACATGAGCAAATGTATTTGCATAGGGATAGCTTCTTGTAGTATTTCCTTCCTCATCAGTGTTACTGGTTGCTATTACAACACCATCACTGGTGATTATATCTCCCTTTTCAACATCTTCGGCAAAATTATCTTGTCTAATATTTCTAGAATTAGCAATAACAGTTTCAGACTTAAACTCCATAAAGTAGATAACATACCCTATCATTGCCACAAAGACAAATACCATAGTATAGGTTATTACCAATATAGGTTTATTCTTTAATTTATTGTTGTGGGCTCGCTCCTTTTCCTTGGCCATAAACTCCTGCTCTGGCGTTAATGGCAGCTTGCTCTTTTCTGATTCTTTCTTTTTCTTTTTCATGCTTTATTACCTCTTTGTTATGAATTACATACACTCCTTGAATAATGGCGAATATAACCAATGTACTGGTTACTGAGCTGACACCATAGCTTACAAGCGGAAGTGTTACTCCCGTAGATGGTATAAACTTTGTAACACCACCTAGATTCAAAAGTGTCTGTATTATAAAAAGTATTGAATAACCAAATGCAGCGTATTTGTAAAATGGTTGTCTTACCTTCATAGCTATATTTGCAAATGAAATATAAACACTAAGCATCATCAATATAAGACAAAGCCCAAATACTACACCCATCTCCTCACAGATTGCGGAGAAAATAAAATCACTTTCGCTAACTGGAATATAATCTGCTTTACCCATATAAAGACCTGTTCCCATGTATCCACCTGTTCCTATGGCAAATAGAGACTGAGACACCTGATATCCACCTGTATCTATGAATTTAAAAGGATCCTTCCAGGCTTCAACACGAACCATAACATGGTAAAACAGTGTATCCTTGAATAATGTGGCAGCCATAACTACCGCCCCCACTCCAAGTCCTATACCTCCTATAAGGAAGATAGGTCTAGATGTTGCAAGATAAACCATACACACATATGTTATATAGAATATTACCGCTGCACCTAAATCCTTTTCCAAAACAAGAACTAACATAAATATTGCTGAAATAACAGCATTGGCCATAATATCCATAAAAGTATTAGCCTTAACAAGCATACAAGCTACAAAGAATACAAAAAGAATCTTAACAAACTCCATAGGTTGTAAGGAAAGACTACCAATTCTAATCCAGTTACGGGAACCATAATTTTCATATCCCAGTCCTGGAATAAACACAGTAAGCAATAAAACTATACCTGCAATACCGTAAAACACACCCATATTTCTAAGATTTCTCCATCTTGACATAATGTATGGTATAAAAGCTGTTATAGTTAAAGCTGCTGTTGCAAAAATAAACTGCTTAATAGCAAGATTAAAATCAAGTCTAGTCAGCATGGTATATCCTATAAGCAACAAGAAAGCCGTGTTATTGGTAAGTAATCTTGAAGACTCTTTATATATTGAGTGAAATAACACCATATACAAAACTGCAACAAATATCTGAACTCCATAAAATATAAGGAGCTTTAAAGAACCTTCTCGCAGATACATAGTCAGATAACACAAAAAATGTATAACAAATACATACACAATCTGCTTATTTAATTGTTTACGTTTGTCCTTATCATCCTTTGATCCAAGAATGGAAAAACATTTTACTGTGTAAAGCACCATAAATATAATTATAAGATACTTTGACACTTCACAAATAATATTTAGCATTACTCTACTCCTCTATTAAAGTGTCCACTGGTATAAGTTTGATTAGAATTCTTTATAATGTCATTAACATCTTTTTGTTCCAGATAACACTTCATTATATTGATAACATCTTTTATATGATGTTCATCTTCTAATGTAAAATTAAACCTTAAAGAACATATTCCCATATCTTTGATATATGCTTCATTTATTTGATCAATAATCATATATGGCAATCCATTATATATTACGTTACAGCATTCTCCACACAAAGCTCTGGCAAAAAATTCGTTCTTCTTGTCATCTCTGATTTTAATTACGGAATTTGTCTTATTACAGCTAAGCTTGTTCTTTATAACACATTGTGCTGAAAGCATAACCTGCTGGTACTCATAACATACAAGCTGATTATTACATGATGAAAGATTATATAATTCCTTCTTGTTAAGTTCTTTTGGTAGCTCAAATATAACATCTGGAATCAAATTAACGATAAAATCCCTTGCAACATTGTTATATGCATAAACACCATCTCCACATATTACTTTGAAATCAGGTTTTTCTAGTTTTTTTCTTTGTATAAAATCAACACATGCAAATAATCCATCTATGTTTCTAATATATATACCATCAATAGGTTCATTTGGCAAATAGTCAGATATATTGAAATTATTCTTAACAACATAAGGCAACTCAATATAAAGCTTAATCCCCTGTGACCTAATTGTATCAACAATACCGTCCTTTAAACCACTCTTATATAGACCTGCTGTAATATATATTCCATGAATATAAGAAACACCCGCCAGAAATTTAAGCTGTTCTAAAGTTGTTACACCAAAATCAATGGAAGGTTTTTGTTCTACAAAACCATCTGTAGCATTGTAGTTTACATAACTCTCATTTGTATCATTTGTGATGTTTAAGTTAGTTGTTCTCTTATATTTTGATATTATTTGATTATCTAAAAGATTAATGGCTTCTCTTCTAATTGATTTAATTGCGCTAGCTGGAAGAAATGCATTATGTTCAATATCTAAACTTAATTCTGCAAAATTATAATAAGTGTTTCCCAGCTGACTTAACTTATTCTTCACATCATCGATATCAGCTGCTCTTCCTGTAGCTTCCTGAACTATTCCACCTTCAGCGCAAACCTGAATATATGAATCATTAATATTTCTACCAATAGTAAGAGTCATTGGTTCTCCAATTTTGGCCTTAAATTGTCCATATATATCATATTTCTTATTGGTTACTATTATGTTTTGCTCCACATCAGTTATAATATGATTACAACGGGTTCTAAGAGCAACCTCTCCAATGGCAATTTGCTTTGTCTTAGGACACTTTAAGCTCACTTCTTGATTCTTAGCTCCATCCACGCCTGCTGTTATCTCTATAACACTATCATCCTTTAATTTTAATTCAAGTACATCCTGCTTAAATAATTCATTATAAAGCCTAATTCCTACGACGCCATCTCTAGCATATGTAACCTTGCCAATTTTAACCCCCTGATTATTAGGTCTATCCTTAGATATCATCTCTGGACCATTGTGCATAAAGTAATAACCCTGGCAAAATCCACCTCTATTATAGATATTTGCCAGTTTGAATTTTAATTCTTCTGCTTTTCTTTCACTATAGCAACCATTGACAAAATCTTCTGCTATCTGATTATATGCATCAACAGCAGATGCCACATAATATTCATTCTTCATACGTCCTTCTATCTTAAGAGAATCTATACCAGCCTCTATAAGCTGTGGAACATCTGTAAGAGTACACATATCCTTCATAGAAAGAATATACTGGCCATCATAGGCTTTACGACATGGTTGTGCACATCTACCTCTATTGCCACTTCTCCCACCAGCCAAAGAACTCATAAGACATCTACCACTGTAGGAATAACACATAGCTCCGTGGACAAATGATTCAATTTCAATGTCCATCTCATCCTTAATCTCCCTTATTTCAGAAAGTGCCATTTCTCTAGCAGTAACAATTCTACTAGCACCAAAATCTTTCATGGCTTTAGCAGCGTGTTTAGATGTGATGTTCATCTGAGTACTACAGTGAATATGCATATCAGGAAACATTTCCCTAATTGCTTTAAACACACCTAAATCCTGAACTATTACAGCATCAAGACCTGCTTCGTAATAGGGCAGAATGTAGTCATATAAATCTATTATTTCATTGTCTTTAAACAAGGTATTTACTGTTAGATATAAAGAAGTGCCATGAATATGTGCATAATCGATTGCTTTAATTGAAGTTTCCAAATCGAAATTAGTGGCATATGCTCTGGCTCCAAATTTATTGCCGCCAAAATAACAGGCGTCAGCGCCTGCATTAATAGCGGCAATTAATATATCATAGGAACCACATGGTGCCAAAATTTCAGGTTTATTATAAGAATTAATCATTTCTACCCTTTTCAGCTTCTAGCTGTATTATCTTTCTCTGGAGCGCATTAATCTGCTCCTTATATTCCTCTATCATTCTCATAGCAGACTCCTGCTTAATCTGAGCCTCAATAACCTCATGACGAAGATCATAGAGCTGCTGTTCCTTGTTCGAATCTTCAGATACCATACTGTCAGCTTGATTCTTAGCCTTAAAATAATCATCAGCTATATTAAGTGCAAGTAAGACACCCTGATACTCTGTATTCATTCTTCTATAATGATCTGAAGTTTTACACTCATTAATCTTATTATTAATGTATGTAGCAACATTCTGAAGATAATCCTCTCCTTCATATCCACTTAATGTATATACTTTTCCATTAATAACTACTGGTATATCAACTTTCTTAGCCATTTGTTTCTCTCCTTACTAATCTTTCTTCATAAGATTTTCTAATCCGAAATGTTTATAACAATGCTCTGTGACCATTCTACCACGAGGTGTACGATTAATAAAGCCATTTTTTATAAGGTAAGGTTCATATACATCCTCTAGGGTACCAGAATCTTCACCTATGGCAGCAGCTAATGTATCAAGACCTACAGGTCCACCACCAAATTTATTAATCATAGTCATAAGAACACTTCTGTCTACATTATCAAGTCCCTGTGAATCAACCTCTAATCTATCAAGGGCTGTTTTAGCCACTTCATAATGGATATCTCCACTATACTCAACTTCTGCAAAATCTCTAACTCTCTTAAGTAAACGATTGGCAAGTCGTGGTGTTCCACGTGAACGCTTTGCAATTTCTAAAGCACCTTCATCGTCTATACTAACTCCAAGAACCTTAGCAGACCTTATTATTATCTGCATAAGTTCCATAACATTATAGAATTCTAATTTATTAACTACACCAAATCTATCTCTAAGAGGAGCTGTAAGCATTCCTGCTCTAGTTGTTGCTCCTACTAATGTAAACTTTGGCAAATCAATACGTATAGACCTAGCACCTGCACCTTTACCCACAACTATATCTATGGCAAAATCCTCCATAGCTGGGTAAAGTACTTCCTCAACCTGTTTATTTAATCGATGTATCTCATCTATAAATAAAACATCACCTTCTGACAAATTATTCAGAATAGCTGCTAATTCACCTGGTTTTTCAATTGCAGGACCTGAGGTAATCTTAAGATTGACTCCCATCTCCTGGGCAACTATACCAGCAAGTGTAGTTTTTCCAAGTCCAGGTGGTCCATACAAAAGAACATGGTCAAGGGATTCATTTCTTTGCTTAGCAGCTTCTATGAACACCTTAAGATTCTTCTTAGCCTTTTCTTGGCCAATATACTCACCTAAGCTAGATGGTCTAAGTCCCTGTTCAATTTTATCATCTTCGGTAATAATATCCGCATTAATTATACGTTCCATAATAATTATTTGCCTTATTCCTTTATATTTACATTATATTCTTAAGTGACGCTTTAATCAAATCCTCAACTGTGCTATACGAACCCTGTAATGCTGTTTTCTTAACAATTCTAAGGGATTCTGACTCAGAATATCCTAGAGCATTAAGAGCTAATACTGCATCACTTATAATATCATCAGATGCTCCCTCTGACAAGTCACCATCATCACTATCAACTGTGCCAAATACATCCTCAAGCTTAAACTTATCTTTAAGTTCAATTACAACTCTCTGAGCAGTCTTAGGACCTACGCCATTAGCCTTAGCAATAGCTTTATGATCTCCTGATATAACTGCCATTCTAAGCTCATCCATACTAAGTGCTGACATAATAGCTAGTGCACCCTTAGGTCCAATTCCACTCACACCGATAAGAAGCTTAAATACGGATATTTCATCTTTTGTAAGAAATCCAAATAAGCTAATATCGTCTTCTCTTACATTCATAAAAGTATATATGGTTCTTTCCTCATGCAACGAAACCTTAGATATTACATTAGCACTTGTTAATACCTTAAACCCTATATTATTGTTCTCAACAACAATATAATCAATATCTATATCTTCAATTTTTCCTTTTATATATGAAAACATTGTTTACTCCTAAAAAGAGTGTTGCTAAAAAAGCAACACTCTATGTAATACATCTTATAAGAACTCGAAGTCCATCTCTTCCTCTTCTTCACCATCGCCAATCATCATACGCTCTGGCTTTCTTGCATCTTCAATCTCACCTACGAAGATCTCATCATCGTCATCCTCATCTGCAAATGGCTTCTTAGCAGGAGCTTCTTCAGCTGCCTTCTTAAAGAATCTTGATGAAGCTGACTCTTCCTTAGGAGCCTCAGCCTTTGGTGCTTCTGCCTTTGGCGCCTCTGCCTTTGGTGCCTCTGCCTTTGGAGCTTCAGCCTTTGATGCAGCATTCTCATACTTTGCAGCCTCAGCCTTTGCTTTAGCAATAATATCCTTAGCAGCAGCTTCTGCATTCTTAATAATCTTGTCAGCCTGAGCCTTTGAAGCATCATCAGAACCTACAGTTGAAACATTCTCAACCTCAGCAAGTTTGTTCTCAAGTTCAAACATCTTAAGTCTATTATCCTGAAGTGATGATGTAAGCTTCTCATAATCAGAAGACATCTTCTCATACTTATTATAAAGTTCCTCATATTCTTTATATATAGTCTCTTTGAAATCTTCTACTTCGTTAGTCTTATAACCAAATAAACCTTTCTTAAATGCTTTAGCTTTAATATCAAGTGGTTGTAACATCAAAAATTCCTCCGTCCAGTTATTTCTAATATTAGAATTATATCATAATAGGCAAAAAATACAAGTTAAAATATTATGTAAATTGTAAACAAATGTTGAATAAATCCAATTAACACTAACTAAAAAAACTAATTAAGATAATTTTTCTTTTTTATATTATTAAAATCATTTCAATTATTACACATAATTTGATATAATGAGCATTAACATATAAAGGAGGTACTCTATGGAAAAAATCACTAATAAAGCTCGTGTTCACGAATATTTGGTTCTTCAGAATTATTATAAACCTGAAGACATCGTTGCTTTCGACATTGAAACAACCGGATTTACCGCTGAGACAACTATACTGTATCTAATTGGTTGCGCTTACTACGATGCTGGTGAATGGTATATCACTCAGTGGTTTAACAACGATGGTATCTCCGAAAGAGAAATTCTTATTGATTTCTTTACATTTATAAAGGACAAAAAATACATCTTCAACTACAACGGAGATGGATTCGATATTCCATACTTGAATAAGAAGCTTAAGAAATTCGAAATGGACTATACCTTCGACAACATCGAAAGTATAGACTTGTATAAAATGATAAAGCCATTTAAGAATATTCTACACCTAGATAATCTTAAGCAAAAATCCATTGAAAAGTTTTTGGGTATTAATCGATTAGATAAGTATACAGGCGGAGATTTAATTAAAGTTTACGAGGATTATCTCAGATTACAAGTTCCATCAGGCAAGCAGCTTGTGTTACAACATAACTATGAAGATTTAGAAGGCTTATTATACTCTTCTTCTCTTTTGGCATATGTAAAACTTAAAGCAGGAAGCTTCGTGGTTCAAAAAATGTCTGTAAGAGATAACAGACTTCTCTTTTCTCTTACATTAACCAATCCTATACCAAGACGTATAACTTTAGGTACTAACGATATTATAATTACCGGTCATAAAAAAGAAGCAACAATTAATGTTCCTATTCTCACTGAAGAGTTCAAGTTTTTCTTTGACAACTACAAAGAATACTATTATCTTCCTGCTGAAGACATGGCTGTTCACAAAAGTGTTGCAACCTATGTAGATAAAAACTACAGAGAACAAGCAAAAAAAGACACTTGTTATACAAGACGAAAAGGACACTTTATCACACAAATAGATAGTGGTATTATGTCAGGCTACAAACGAAACTATAAAGATAAGGAAACTTTTATTGAACTTGTTGACTCGTTTCTTCAGGATTTGGATATGCTTACTGCATATGCAAGACATGTGATTGAGAAATGTATATAAACAAAAAAAGAACATCCATTATGACAATATCCATAAGGATGTTCTTTTTCTCTGTATTCATACAAAACACACTCTAAAGATATCAAACTCAAATTAAAGTTCGACACTTCGTGCTCATATGGAGCTGGCGGGAATCGAATATTCTGCAAGTCAAAAAAACCACGTAGAAAGGAGCTTTCCAGCACGTCCAAAACTTGCGGACTCAACAACGGACTCAAATGCTTGATGTTATAACTCCCCGCCAGATTTTCATATTGAAAACTGGCGGGAGTTACACGCCAGCTATACACCAAGGAGCGTGTCAACCCCTTTACCACTGGCGCATACATAGTATGCGGGGGTTGACACAGCGGAGTACATATAAAGACACACACATAATGGTCTAAAGAGGGACGATAAAGGTTTACCTTATCGTCCCTCTTAATTACCCCTCGATACCCTCCGTCTTGAGTAATACCTCAAGCTCCGCTATTACATTTTCGGGGTGCATACTCTTTAAATAATCTATATTATCTTGATTTACTCTATTCTTTATGTCTTTGATTCTAATAACAATGTCTATAATTTGCATAGTATCATTGGTAATCGGAAAATCAAACGGTGTATCCTCTCCCATTATATTTAAAATTTCTTCAAGTTGCTTTTGTTGATATTTTGATGATATAAAATAGTTTCTTAATGTTTCAATAAAATTATCTTCTTCAATTAGCTTATTCAATGTGTCAATATACAACTTACTTAATGGACTTAAATCATATTCTTTCGCATAGCTCGATATTTTCTCTATCGACTCATTACTCAATAATAAATGATTGCTTATATCCTTATATTCTCCTATGGTTGACTTGCTTTTTCCTAAAAGATATTCATACGAACAGTCTAATAATTTCGAAAATGTATCTAACATTTCATATGTATATGCTGTTTCTCCATTTAAATATTTCTTCAATGTAGAATATCCTATCCCAGCATAATCTGCAAAATTTTCTTGTGTGTAACCCATTTCTTTTATTCTTTTTCTCAATATAGCTCCTATTGTAGCTTTTTCCATTGTTCTCCCTCCATAATGTACCTATATCAGCTCTTTACGTAGCCATTATATATTTGTTAATATTTACTTGTCAATAGGAGCTCAATTGACTTGAAAGTCGTGGTTAGTATTACCCACGACTTTCGGGACAGGGACAAAGTATATATAACGTAATGATTTAACTTACTTTTTCGTGTCCCACACCATACGGAACAAATAAAAATCTTGGGACAAAATACAAAAAAGGAGTAAATGGAAATGAAAAAAATGAGTCAAGAAAGCTCCCGTTCGTGGTTTTGTGTATTAAATAATCCACAGAACGTATTTGGGGATGTGGAGCCTAGAGAAATGGTTGAAATGGCTATTAATATGTGGATAGAAAACAAACCACATAGAACCTGCGCTATTAACTACGAAATTGGTGATAACGGAACACCACATATGCATATGGTTTTAGAGGATTCCAGCAAGGCAAGATTTTCTGCCATTCAAAAAATGTATAAAGGAGTACATATTGAACCAACTAGAGGTTCAAAAGCACAAGCCGAGAATTACATTAATAAACGTGGTAGATTTGAAGAAAAAAATCATACTGTTGTTGTACCAGCTATGTACCACGGAGAAATCAAAGCAAACAAAGGTGCTAGAAACGATTTAGACATTATAGAAGAATTATTAGAACAAGGAAAAACTCCAAATGAAATAATGGACTTATCTATTCACTATAGAAAATATGAAAAAATGATAAAAAGTCACTTTTGGAGAATAAAGCATAAAGCAACACCTAAAACACGTGATGTTAAAGTAATATGGCACGTTGGAGAAAGCGGATGCGGAAAATCATATACATACAAAAAATTATGTGATGATAAGGGCTCTGATAATGTCTATTTATTAAATGATTATGAAAATGGTGGTTTTGATAATTATTGTGCAGAGCCTATTCTCTTTATGGATGAATTCAAAGGAAATATAAAGTTTTCATCACTATTGAATTATTTAGATGTTTACCCAGCACAAATTCATTGTAGATATTCAAATGCGTATGCATTATGGAGTGAGGTACACATTACCTCTGTATTTCCACCAGAAGAAGCCTATAATTTTATGGTTGAAGAAACCATGAGAAACAAAGACAAGGTGGAACAATTAAAAAGACGTATTGATAAAATCGTATATCACTACAAAATAAACGGAGAATACAGATGTCACGAATTAGATATGGATAAATACACAAACTATGATGATTTGAAGGAAATGGCAAGCCAAAACGATGGTTTTATAACCATTCCTAGTACCGAAATATCTAATTTCCCATTTATCGATAATGGAAAGGGGTAATTTTTATAGTCATTAATGAATTATTCCTTTTACAAGAGGCTGTTAATTGTGATATGCTGGATATGGACGTGCTGGATGTAATTAACAAGATGAAAAAAGACAAGGTATTAAAATTACATCCATACACAATAACAGAGCCACAAAACGAAAAAGCAAGGTGGCAAACATATATAAAAAACGAAAAGGGGGTTCGTCAAAAAATATCTTCAACAACTGAAACAGGGTTATACAATAAATTGTATGAAGTATATTACGTAAAAAATGCTTGTACTCTTAATTGGTTGTATCCTCAATGGATTGAATTTAGAAAAAGTATTGGAATAAGTCCTAGAACAGTTAGAAGAAACCAAAATCATTGGGATAAGTATTATTATGAGCATAAGATTATTAATATCCCACTCTCCAAACTGTCCGTTGAACAAATAGAACAATTTTTCTATGACTGTATCAATAAGTATAACTTAACAGTAAAAGAATTGGCTAATATGAAATTTATTTTTTCAGATATGATGAAATTAGCATTCAAGAAAAAGTATATAGCAAACAACATATTCCAAAACGTAGAAATTAAGTTAAATGGTTGCAAACCACAAAGCAAGAAAAAAGATTCAAGTAGTGTATATTACCACGACGAAAAGGAACTCTTATATTTAACTCTTGAAGAAGAGCTATCCTCTTTCCCAAATAAAACAGAGATATATGCTATATATCTTCAATTCAAATTAGGTCTACGTATTGGAGAATTAGTTGCATTAAAATGGGAAGATGTTGATTTTATGAATAACGAAATACATATTCATAGAATGGAAACAAAAACTGATTGCGACGAAGATAAACTTATATATACAGTTGTCAATTATACAAAGAAAAAAAGTATTTATGGAGATAGATTTCTTCCACTTGGCAATTATGAAATTGACTTACTAAAGAAAGTAAAACATATAAATAACCATTTTGAACACAAAGACAATGAGTATATTTTTTGTGACTCTAATGGAAGAATATCCTCTAGTAAGATTGATTCATTTTTAAGAAGAATGTGTGAAAAAGCAAAAATCGAAATCAAATCATCTCACGATATAAGAAGAACTGTTGCGTCTGAAATGTTTAACAACGGAGTACCTATTGAAATCATAAGAGATTATTTAGGACATTCTGATACAAAAACAACTTATGGATATATATTTAATAATATGCGTAAAGAAGAAACAAACAAAATAATACTTAATTCCCTTGAGAAAATGAACGGACTCACACGGACTCAAATTGCATAAAATAAAAAATTCCCGCAAAGCCTTGATATATATGGCTTTGCGAGATTTTGCTCATATGGAGCTGGCGGGAATCGAACCCGCGTCCGAAAGCTCTTCCATTATAGTTTCTCCCATCACAGTCTTATGTTTTCACATTCCCTCCCTATGACGCCCATAGACAGGCTTCACAGTTCAGTAGCTTCATGAATTTTCACTAACCGCAAAGCTTAGGCAGTGAGTTTCCCGCAAGGTCGATGCCAGGGTCCTAAGTCGCGGGGAACCTAGGTCTGACAGCTGCCGCTAGGCAGCGTACGCGTAATTTTCGTTAGCGTTTATATTTAATTCCCGTTTGTAAGGTGGTTCAGGGCCACCGATGGCTACCATAATTTCTAAACCCCCGTCGAAACCAGTACAACCCCTGGTTTATAACGAAAATTTATATATAATCCCTGTAAAATACCACAGAAATTATGTACTTAATTATTGTGCATCAGATGAAGATGCATTTTCTATCGCTTCCTCTAATGCTTCCTGGTCAAGATCTTCAGGTGTCACAACTATTGAGTCAGATGCTGAGCTTATCTCATCAACCAATTGATCTATCTGCTCATCTGATAATTCCTGATCTACTACTTCTTCAACGCCAAACTTCTCAGCATGATGTAAATCCCAATACTCCTGGAACCAATAATCAAATATAGCAGTTGAAATTGTTGCTTTCTCCATCTTCTTATCATAGTAATGATTATACATAATCTTACCTAAAGGAAATCCTATAATAATACCAATCACAGCTGCAACCAAAAGTGTATTTACAACCTTTTTAACTCTAGCCTTCTTGACATTCTTGGCTCTATTCTTCTTCTCTTTCTTATACTTATCAACTTTTGCCTGACTCATCTTAACAGTACCTCTTTATCATTTATTATCCCAAGTTTCTAACCTTGAAGTCTCTCTCAGCTTCACGCTTTACATCCTTCTTAGCAATATCATCTCTCTTATCATAGAGTTTCTTACCTCTGGCAAGACCAACCTCCACTTTAACAAGGCTATCTTTAAAATATACTTTTAAAGGAATAAGGGTATATCCCTTCATCTTCTGTTGTCCTATAAGCTTTCTTATCTCACTCTTGTGAAGCAAAAGCTTTCTGACACGAAGCGGATCCTTATTAAATATATTACCCTTTTCATATGGTGAAATATGCATCTGGTATACAAAAACCTCTTCATCTTCCACTCTAATAAAGGATTCCTTGATACTGCACTTGCCCATACGAAGAGATTTAACTTCTGTACCAGCCAACGCAATACCAGCCTCATAGGTATCTTCTATAAAATAATCGTGATATGCTTTTTTATTATTGGCGATTAACTTGGTGCCTCTTTCTTTAGCCAATTTTACTCAGCCCTTTCTATATTATCATTAATTATTGAAAAATCAATGGTTTTCTTAATTTTATCACATTTTAAAACCTTGATTCTTACTTTGTCCCCTAATTGATATTTCTTCTTTGTGTTCTCACCTATCATAGAATAAGATTCTTCACTAAAGTAATAGCAATCATCATACATGTATGCAACAGAAACTGCACCCTCTACAGTATTTTCAAGCTCTACAAATATATAGCTTGAAGTGACTCCAGATACAACTCCGTCAAATTCTTCTCCAATATGCTCTGACATATATTCGATTTCCTTAAGCTTGATAACCTCTCGCTCAGCTTCCTCGGCTCTTCGTTCCTTGGCAGAGTTATCATTTGCAACTGTAGGCAAGATTCTGTTATAGTGCTTAATTCTCTTGTCATTCAACTCACCCTTAAGATGTTCTTTAATAATTCTGTGAATCTGTAAATCTGGGTATCTTCTAATAGGTGAAGTAAAATGGCAGTAATATTTGCAAGATAATCCAAAATGTCCTGAACACTCTGTGGAATATCTAGCCTGCTTCATAGAGCGAAGCATCATCTTAGTAATAAGTGCCTCGTATGGTTCTCCCTCTATCTGCTTTAATATCTTCTGAAGCTCCTTCGGATGCACATCCTCAAGGGATGCTTTGAAAAAGAGTCCAAAATTGTTAATAAAACCATTTAATATTGAAATCTTCTCCTGGTCCGGTTTCTCATGAACTCTATATTCAAACGGAAGCTCCTGCCAGAAGAAATCCTCTGCTACAGTTTCATTGGCCATAAGCATAAAATCCTCTATAATCTTAGTTGCTGGATTCCTATCATATGGCTTTATCTCTATAGGTTTATGGTTTTCATCAACAATAATCTTTGTTTCTGGAACATCAAAATCTATGGAACCTCTCTTGTGTCTATTCTCTCTAATAATCTCCGAAAGTTCCTTCATAAGGTCAAACATAGATACAAGATAATCATAACGCTCCATAGGAGCATCCTCAGTTCTATCAAGTATTTTGGCAACATCAGTATAGGTCATACGCTCATTAACATTGATTACACCTTCACAGATGTAATGATTAATAAGTTTACCCTTCTTGTCTATATCCATAACACAGCTAAGAGTAAGTCTATCTACACCTGCATTAAGTGAACAGATACCATTAGACAGCTTATGTGGAATCATAGGTATAACACTGTCTACCAAATAACAGCTTGTACCTCTCTTAAGGGCTTCCTTATCAAGTGGTGACTTCTCCTTAACATAGTTAGTTACGTCAGCAATATGAACACCCAAAGTGTATATTCCATCCTTATATGACAAGGTAATGGCATCATCTAAGTCCTTTGCATCCTCACCATCTATAGTTACAGTAAGAAGGTCTCTAAAATCATTTCTGCCTTCTATATCAGCAGGATCAACCTCATCTGGAATATCCTTAAGAGACTCCATAACCTTCTCAGGATACTCCATAGGTATATCATATGCACGAACAACTGACATTATGTCTGTTGCTGGATCATTAACATGACCTAATATCTCCACTATCTTACCCTCTGGGGATTTACCAGACTCTCCATAGCTAGTAATCTTACATACAACCTTGTGTCCAGTCATAGCACCCATAGAGTCGCTTTTACTTACAAATATATCATCAGACACCTTCTGATTATCGGCTATAACAAAGCCAAAATGGTCCTGCTTCTCAAAGGTACCAACAACAGTTGACATACCTCTCTCTAAAACCTTCATAATCTGAGCTTCGCTTCTTCTGCCAGAACCAGCTTCCTTAACAGGCTTAATAAGTACTCTATCACCATGAAATGCATCAAAACAATACTTTGCGGGAATGAAAAAGTCATCTTTTTCACCTTCAACTCGAACAAAACCAAATCCCTTTTTGTTACCTATAAATGTACCAACCAAGAGATTACTATCGATCTTCTTATACTTTCCCTTCGGAGTAAGCTCTATCTTACCCTCTGCTACAAGCTCACCTAAGGCTTCTTCTACTCTTTTCTTATCAGCATCAGATACCTGCAACAAAAATCTTATATCCTTAAGCTTCATCGGCTTATACAAATCATCACATATAAAATCATAGAGCTTAGATTTAATTAATTCTCTTTTTTCACCCATAATAAGCACCTCCTTGATGCTGTAACACATTATATAATGATTAATTTAAACTACAAATACAATTAACTTGTGGTTTAAATCCCTCTATCTAATTTTACCATACTTTCCCATAACTATAAAGTAAAAAAGTGCTTTGATATACTCAAAGCACTGTAATAATCTTAGATAAATTTTGATGAAATAAGAAGAGCTATTACCATAAAAGCAATACCAAGAACTATAGTAATCTTAGATAAAACTGCTTCCTTTGACTTACCTTTGTTCTTATTCCAGTAAGACTCACCATTACCACTAACGGCTGTAAGTCCACCACCCTTGCCTTCCTGCATCATTACTACAATTGCTAAAAGCACACATATTATTAATAAAGCTATAACTAACGCTGTTTTCAATTTCAATTCCTCCTAATATATTCAAATCACACTCTGATTATATTAGCACAAGAATTTAGGCTTTGCAATAGTTTTTTTCTTTAAAACACTGATACCTTACCAAGTTCTTCTTCAATTCTAAGAAGCTGATTATATTTAGAGTTTCTATCAGACCTGCAAGGAGCACCTGTTTTAATCTGACCAGAGTTGACAGCCACTGCAAGATCCGCGATAAATGAATCCTCTGTTTCACCTGACCTATGGGATATAACTGTTTTATAACCAGCCTTTTTCGCCATTTCAATAGCTTCTAAAGCTTCTGTCAGTGTACCTATCTGATTATATTTTATAAGAATAGCATTTGCAATTCCATCAGTTATACCTTGATGAAGTCTGGATGTATTAGTTACAAATAAATCGTCTCCTACTAGCTGGAGTTTCTCTCCTAATCTAAAGGTTAATACCTTCCATCCCTTCATATCATTTTCATCAAGGCCATCTTCT
This sequence comes from Lachnospiraceae bacterium, assembly GCA_015057445.1. GTDB lineage: Bacteria > Bacillota > Clostridia > Lachnospirales > Lachnospiraceae > Coprococcus_C. Next base: position 184,553 of record SVEI01000001.1, read on the forward strand.
ATGGAACATATTGGATATTTTTCAGCCAAATCCTCATAATACTGAACCATTTCTTCTGAGTTACGCTTTACTTCTCTACCACTCATCTTACTTTCACCTGGGAAGTAATACAAACCAGAGTTATCATCATAGAGTTCGCTGGCAGCAGCATCTATTGCAATCTTTACATCATCAAATGGTTTATATCCTGCTCCCTTAATAGCATCCATAATGCAATCAAGTACTTGGGCAGAGCTTCCTAGATTAGGAGCAAATCCACCTTCATCTCCTACACCTGTAGATAACCCCTTCTCTGACAGCTGTTTTTTCAATGTATGATATATTTCTGCACACATCTGAAGACATTCCTTGAATGACTCAGCGCCAACAGGAACTATCATAAACTCCTGTAAATCCACAGTGTTATCTGCGTGACAGCCACCATTTAAGATATTCATCATAGGCATAGGAAGCTGCTTAGCATTAGTTCCACCTATATATCTGTATAATGGCATCTTAAGAGAATTAGCTGCAGCTCTTGCAACAGCTAAGGAAACTCCAAGAATTGCATTTGCACCATATCTGGATTTGTTCTCTGTTCCATCTGCTTCTTTAAGAAATTTATCTATAGAAGCCTGATTATATACATTTGTACCAACCAAACGCTCACTAATTCTAGTATTTACATTAGTGACTGCTTTCTCTACACCTCTACCTAAGTATCTTTTTTCATCATCTCTTAGTTCATGGGCCTCATATTCCCCAGTGGATGCTCCAGATGGAACTGAAGCTCTACCTGTAGCTCCATTTTCAGTTATAACATCTACCTCCACAGTAGGATTTCCCCTAGAATCAAGAATTTCTCTGGCTGTAATGCATTTTATTCTATCAATAGCCATGATGTCCTCCAATTATTAATAATATCTAGGGTAATTATTAGCAGATTTGAGAAGATGTATTCATTATATATACTTTATTTTTTATAATTGTTTGTGATTATACATGGTTAAAATCACTATATAATATACAAAAATTAGGGAACCTGATTCGAACTAGCCTCCAAAAATTAGATTTTTATGGTCTAACTTTTTGGGGTCGGTTCATTCTTGCTCAGGTTCCCTTACATATTGTTTTATATTACCGTTTTATTATGTACTTATCATTCTGCACAATTTATTGTCTACTTTGCAATATACCCTTCAGTTCTTACAGATGTGACTCCACCATAATCATTAGCTGGTGCAGCTCCACCCTTAGGTACAAGAACTATCTGAATTCCCTCGAGTCTCTTTGCATAGCCTGCTGTTCCTGACTCCTCGCCATTCTTAGCCCAGCCAAGCCAACCAAAGCTTTGAGCGTGTACTCTATAGTAGATATCATACTTCTCGCCCATCTCACCTGTAAGGTCGATGCAGATTGCCTCTAGACGCTTTGCTTCACCGCTGGTTCCTGACATTGCTCCGTTCTTCTTCCAGCTTGCTCTTGTTGTGTCTTCAGGCTTTCCATCCTTCCAGCCATAGGTCTGAACGTGAGTTGTATATACTATATCGCCATCGCAAGGCTTATTAGTTAAGTTGATGTTGATTCCCTCAAGTCTCTTTGCCAGACCTGAAGTACCACTCATCTGACCATTATACTTCCATCCCTGCCAGCCAAATGACTGCACGTGGGTTCTGTAAGCAACATTTGGAGTATCTGCACCTGGTATTACTGGATTTGTGTTGCTTGTAGGTGCGTAGTTTACTATAGGAGATGAACCTTCCTTTGCTATGTAGCTTTCAGTTCTCACTGAAGCAATTCCTTCCATCTTCTGATTGAAACTTTCACCTTTCTTAACTACCACAATCTGAATTCCCTCAAGTCTCTTTCCATAACCTGCTGTACCTGATGGTGCTCCGTTCTTAGCCCAGTTAAGCCATCCATATGACTGTGCATGAACTCTGTAATATACATCGTATGCATCCTTGTCCGCTCCTGTAAGCTGAATCTTGATAGCCTCAAGACGCTTTGCTTCGCCTTCAGTACCGTTCATATCTCCATCAGCTGACCATGGAAGCCAGCCATAGGACTGACAATGTGTGGTGTACTGTATTCCAAGGTCTACGTCCTTGCCTGCGTCTGCTGAATTTACAACTATATTGATACCCTCAAGACGCTTTGCCTTTCCGGATGTACCAGACATAGTTCCGTTTGATTTCCATGTTTTAATGTCCGAAGCATTACCTTCCCATCCAAAGGACTGGATGTGGGTGCGGTAGGATGTGTTGATGGTTGGGTAGGATTTTGGGGTGTCTGGCATTGGTTCCTCTGTTGTTGAAGCTGTAACTGTCACTGTACAGCTTGCTGATATTCCACTACCATCAGTAGCTGTTGCAGTAATGGTTGCAGTTCCTGCTTTAAGAGCGGTAACCTTACCTTTTGAATCAACAGATGCAACACCAGTATTGCTTGATGTCCAATTCAATGTTTTATTATATGCATAGCTCGGAGATACGGTAGCCTTTATACTGATTGCATTTCCTACTTTCACTTGAATGTTAGCAGGATTCAAAACAATACTTTCCACTGCGTACTTCTTAACCTTAAATGGTACATCTATACTTCCTTCATACTTCCCTATTCCCGAAATAATAACTATGTACTCACCAATATCAGTTACATAGTAATCACCTTCTAATTCGTAATCCTGTCCTTCAGTTAGCAACACACCTCCTACCTTTAATTCAATGGTTGGTGCCTGCTCATTTCCAGTATATGGAAGGTCTAATATACTTACTTCATATCCTTCTGATATATCTATTCTCTTGTAACACACAAGAATCTCTGTTGCATTTTCATATTCCAATGATGGAATATAATCTATGCTTAAGGTTCCATTCTCATCAGTTGTGTACTGCTTTATATATAGCAAATTATCACTGGTCAAAACATCACCATATGGTATGTCATCCGCTGATTCTTTTACCACGTAGAAATTGTATATCTCATTAGGATATAAATCGGCGTAGTCAACGTGGTTGTCGTCTGCAAGAGTGACTTGATGGATTGTATTTACAAACGGTGTTGCTGTGGATTGATAGGTTAAAAGTGGTGTTTTATTATTCTGCAACGCATCAATCCCTCCCGTATCTGAATTACCACATTCCTGTGATGATCCTTGTAGACTTGTTTCTGTATTGTTTAGTGGGTAAGTTTCAATTTCAACATCATAACCAATAACTTCTACATCTTCGTCACAAATCAAATAATCTAGCGAAGAACATCCTGTTACATCTACGCTTGTTAAATTATTTTCGTCACAACGCAAATACGTCAACACTGAACAACCTGACACGGCAAGTCCAGTTAAATTATTATTAAAACAATTCAAATCTTGTAGTTTTGAGCAACACGATAAATCTAGCTTTACCAAATTATTACCATAGCACGATAAATTTTCAAGTTCAAAACAATCTGATAAATTTAGGCTTGATATATTATTTTCATCGCAAGTCAAATCATTCAATTTAGAACAACTCAAAACATCTAATTTTGCTATTTTATTACGATCGCAAGTCAAATACTGCAATTCGGAACAATTTGATAAATTTAAACTCGTTATATTATTATCATCACAATCCAATTCGATCAATTTGGAACAATCCGATAAATCTAACACCGTTATATTATTATTATGACAATCCAATTCGATCAATTGAGAACAACCTAATAAATCTAAGTTTATTATATTACTACTATCGCAATTCAAATACTTCAGTTTAGGGCACCATGATAAATCTAGTTCTGTTAGAAGTAAATTATGAGTACAATCCAATTCTATCAGTTGAGTGCACCCCGATAAATCTAAGCTTGTTATATTATTAACAGAACAATACAAATACTTCAATTCTGAACAACCTAATAAATTTAAACTTGACATTTCATTCCCGTTGCAATTCAAGTATTCAAGGTTGTAAAACAAATTCACACCAGTCAAATCATTTACACGCATATAACTTAAATTAATATCTGTTATCACATCAATCTCCGATTTTGACAACAACCCATTTCCATCTGTATCAAAGTTAACCAGCACATACTGTCTGAATTCAGCATTAGGGAAAGTCGCTTCATCTATTACAATATCTTCTGTATGCGTTGGTTCTTTCACTCCACTTCCACCATTTTCTGGCACCATAAGGAATGTCAAATTCTTAGCCTTATTCTTCACCTTGGTTTTACCTAACATTGTAGGAAGATAAATATATCCATCTTTAGTTGGTTTAGCATCATAACTTCCATTAGGAAGATAGAACGTTATCTTTCCATCATCCCCTGTTACATAATCATCAAATACTGTCACACCAGAAAGACCTTTTTCATTTTCGTCTATTACTTCTACAGTAATTCTATAAACATTATAAGGACATTTTCCAAAACCTTCTTCATTCTTATCAATCGAAAAATAAAAATCTGTGATTAACTTACTCCATCGTTTTGAACTACTAAATTTCAAAGCCTTGATATTCAATACGTTTATCTCATATTTAATTTCCGATGCATTTCTTATTTCACCCTCTATACATTTTGAACATTCATGTTTTTCGTCAGGTTCATCTTCTTCTGGTGTTTCATGCAGAACTAACTCTCCGCTTATTTCCAGTCCTTTTGTTATTTCAAAAGTAACACTAGCAAATCTCTTATTGATTATACAAACCGATGGTTCGAAGGAGAATCCAAAGAAAAGCTTTCCTTCTAGTGATATTTCTGTCCGCAATTTGGGTGCTTTTGTTAAATTTTTTGCCCCTTTATTTGTTAAACTAAATCCGGCTGTTCCTTTAAATTCACCAATAAAGTTAACACTTCCCTCAGCCGAACCAACATAATAAGGAGTACCTATCAATACTATGCTAGGAATAGGCGAAATTCTAATTTGAGATAATGGCACCTTAAACATGCTTATCTTGCCTGTAATCTCAATATTAGCTCCAAAAGTATAATCAAGTTTAAATTCTAAATACTGCTTAGTTAATGATATATATAGTTTAAAGGAAAAATCAAAAGAAACTTCTACATCACCTGTTATCATTACATTATTATCATCTTCTTCATCTCCAACTATCGGTTTTTGAAAGAATTCATAGTTAAGGGCAAAATTTACGCTTTCATCGTAACCAAATCCATACGTTGAAGGTACATCAGATTCCGCTTGCACCATACCATTATAAACCACACCATCTTCGCATTCAGAATCCACTTCAATCTCACTGGTATCAGTTTCTTCATCAATCTTCACATAATCAAATACCTCTTCCATGGAAGTATCTTCACCTATTATGGTCGCAGTATTTCCATCTAGAGTAATAGATTTTACTTTTACTAATAAAACCTTATTCTCCCCATCATTATACTCATAGGCAAATATGTCTCCTGCTACAAGACTTTTGATATAATCATTAGCATTCTCAATTACATAAGTATTATTTTCTTCATCTACTGAAGTAACATCATTTGCGCCTTCTTCTGATGGCACAACAATAGTATCTTCGCTATATACTGCAAAGTTATTTGTCATATCATTGTCAAAATTTAATACTCTTTCACTATCAAAGTCATCTGTAGTCATTGCGAGCAGTTCCTGCATTTCTTTTGTATACATTGATGACTCGTATTCTTCACAGAGTGGTTGCAATGTATCAAATGCTACAAGATTTGCTCTTACGTAATAGTACTCAGGCATTGTATCAATAGAAATATCAACATACACCTCAGTTTCGTCCTTGTATACGTCTAGACTTCCTGATGCTAGCATCTGACCTGAAGTTTCATCATATATACCAACTACAAGGGTACAATCTTCCATAGTTTCCAGCTCTACAACAGCTACATTATCTATCATTTCAACTGAAAAAACATTGTAACCCTCATTAGCTTCTTGTTCTTCTGTAACATCATCCAATTCACTTTGTAGCATTGTTCCAAATGAATCTGTTGCGGTAATGGACATATCATCCATCGGATTAACATATTCGTCAATTAATGTAGAATTAACCTCTGCATCAGACATACTGTTTCCTACACCATATGCATATGCCACATAATCAGTTAACAATAAATTGACACTTAGTACAAGACTTAGAACAAATGCTAAAATACGTTTTATCCCTCTCATTTCCATCTTCCCTTCATCTAATTGTACATGAATCTTTATAATTGATTTATCTATTGCATAATTATTTTAACCTAAAAGCTCGCAGAGCAAAAGTCGCGAGCTTTAAGAATATAATATTTTATTAAATATATTATTTACTTATATACCCTTCAGTTCTTACAGATGTCACTCCACCATAATCATTAGCTGGTGCAGCTCCACCCTTAGGTACAAGAACTATCTGAATACCCTCAAGTCTCTTTGCATAGCCTGCTGTTCCTGACTCTTCACCATTACAGGCCCAACCAAGCCAGCCAAATGACTGTGCATGAACTCTATAGTAAATGTCATACTTCTCACCCATCTCACCTGTAAGGTCGATACAGATTGCTTCAAGACGCTTAGCTTCTCCGGAAGTACCTGACATTGCGCCGTTCTTCTTCCAACTTGCTCTTGAAGTGTCTTCTGGCTTTCCATCCTTCCAGCCATAGGTCTGAACATGAGTTGTATATACTATGTCGCCATCGCAAGGCTTATTAGTTAAATTGATGTTGATTCCCTCAAGTCTCTTTGCCAGACCTGAAGTACCACTCATCTGACCATTATATTTCCATCCCTGCCAGCCAAATGACTGTACATGAGTTCTGTAAGCAACATTTGTAGTACCTGCACCTGGTATTACAGGATTTGTATTGCTTGTAGGTGCGTAGTTTACTATAGGTGATGAACCTTCCTTAGCTATGTAGCTTTCAGTTCTCACAGAAGTAATTCCTTCCATCTTCTGATTGAAAGCTTCACCCTTCTTAACTACTACAATCTGGATACCCTCAAGTCTCTTTCCATAACCTGCTGTACCTGATGGAGCTCCATTCTTAGCCCAGTTAAGCCATCCGTAAGACTGTGCATGAACTCTGTAATATACATCGTATGCATCCTTGTCTGCTCCTATAAGCTGAATCTTGATAGCCTCAAGACGCTTTGCTTCTCCTTCAGTACCATTCATATCTCCATCAGCTGACCATGGAAGCCATCCATAAGACTGACAATGTGTAGTGTACTGGATTCCAAGGTCTACGTCCTTGCCTGCTTCTGCGGAATTTACAACTATATTGATACCCTCAAGACGCTTTGCCTTTCCAGATGTACCAGACATAGTTCCGTTAGACTTCCAAGTCTTGATGTCAGAAGCATTACCTTCCCAGCCAAAGGACTGGATGTGGGTACGGTAGGATATGTTGATGGTTGGGTAGGATTTTGGTTGTTCTGGTTGTTCTGGTTGTTCTGGTTGTTCTGGTTCCTCGGTTGTTGGGTTATCTGGTTTTGGTTCCTCAGTCGTTGGAGCTGTTACTGTGACTGTGCAACTAGCAGATATTTCACTGTTATCACCAACACTTGCTGTAATTATTGCATTTCCTTCTTTAATAGCTGTAATCTTACCAGTAGAATCAACTTTAACAACCTTTTCGTCACTTGATGACCATAAGATAGTACTAATATCTCCGTCTTCAGGAATTGTTGTAATATCAATTGTATCTGACTTTCCAACTTCAAGCTCTATTTTTGACTTATCAAATGTAATGCTTTGGATGGATTTATCACTATCTACAATCACATTTAATACCACTGATGTACCTAACTCACCAGCATTTATACTGTCTGGAATTATCATATTTCCAGTAACACTTAATTCTTGCTTTGTCAACAACGATGGATCATAGCCACCATTTGACAATTCATCTACATTCCATGAAACCTCTACATCGATGTCACCCTTATCAGTAGTTACAGTAATATACTTAGGAAGTTCAGTAATTATATCATCCACAGATGTTCCATTATCAAATATCACATCTTCTGGCTCATTTATACTTGTTATAGTAAATACCTCTTCACTGTCTGTACATGCAAGCTTTAATGCATAGAATGTTTGAGAATTCATTAATGTGTCCTTCTCAACACCATCAGACTCTAGTGTGATATAATATAACGAATGTGTTCCTTCCCAATCTACGTAATCAGTATTAATCTGAATAGTTACACAGGCACTTTCTCCTGGTTCAAGAGATTCAATATCTATAGTCTTAATTGCCTCTCCATCCTCTGTTTCATGTCTAAGATATGCAGTACCAGTTGTTGCAATAGGTCCATTATTCTTAACATATACTGTGCATGTGTTTATATTGCCAAATGATGTAGCCTCAAGATTCTCTAAATCGAGATTAGTATATCCTATAGATATCTCTTGTTTGTTATTATCCATTGATACTTCATTACCAGATAAAGTTGATATTTCAACATAATAAGTCTCTGCACTTCCAATTGTATTTGGCATAGTAAACTGAACATCAGCATCCACGGTTTTTCCTGCCGGAATTTTAATATCAACTGACTGACTGTCAACCAATTCACCTAACGAATTAGATATTTTAACATTTACACCTGATACAGTCTTCTGTCCTGAATTAGTAATAGTTGCGATAATATCAAGTTTATTACCATCTTCAGTTACAACATAATCATCATAAGAAATATCATCAAACGCTATATCCTGTTTTAATGTAAAATCAAAATATTTCAAACTACCATCTGTATAAATAGTTTCAATTCCATCATTATCTGATATAACATCAAACATATTTATATTAGCTTCTACATTAGATAAACATATCTGTTCGCCCCAAACATCATTTTCCTTATCATAAATGTATGTAGACAACACGTTACAATCATTTTCTGATACTGATAGAAATGTAACAAATGCTTTATCTGACGACTCTGTAATTGTATACCCATTTGCAACAACAGCATCTTCATGAATAAAATAGTTAGCTGTGCCGTCTATAGAGTCAATACAATACAATGTATTATCCTGATGCCATACGAAAATATCCTTGCCATCAAAGTTAATAAACTCTGCATCAGAGATTGCATCTCCACCAACTATGGTCTTTACTACATTTCCTGTAGTATCGTAAAGTGTCAATATTCTATCATCCGTTGTGAGATAATCTGCATCCTTGTCTGTCTCAACAGCAACTAAAGACTGATTTCCAAGCTTACCTGGTTTAACGGACATTACGTTACTGCAATCTTCCTTAACAAGCTTTGGAGTATCTATAGTACTCTGCTTATAATTCACAACCATAATGTCATTATTGTCATCATTACAGAACAGATTATTATTACTATTATTAATCCACGACATAGCAACACCATCAGATGTAAATCCAAGAGTTGGAGCATAATCCATCATATCATTACTTGCCTGGTAAATGATATCAAATGCATCTGTTGCAACATTATACTTGGCCATAGCTACTTCTGTAGCCGCCGCACTGCTTTCCATAGTCACAGTATCAGCGTCCATCTCATCATTAAGATTAACCCAAGAAAGATAAACATCTGAACCATCTGATAAAACATATGGGTAGAAATCAGCTGTACCATCGTCCAATACTGCTTTAGCTTCCGACCAAGTATTACTTTCATTATCATATAAAGAATAAACTAGCTTATTCTGGTTAATCTCACTTCTTGTTGTATCCTTTACTGTATATAAAAGCATCTTAGTATCGCCAATATTTTCAAGGAATACCTTAGTATCGTCATTAGCTGAATTTACTAAAACTGTTTCGTTTTCAAATGCTGGGACGGTGCTATAATCCGTAGTATTAAATGATACACTATTGTTATTTATGTCTAGGACGTAAGCATCTTCGTTGGTGAAATCAATCATATCTGGCGAAGCATTGTTCAAAGACGCCGCTTCACTGGAATAAAGCTGGTATTTTGCTTGTGCCAAATTAGCCGAAGACTTCCAAAACAAAAATTTCGCAGTTATACTCAATGCTATTTCTAAATCTGACGTTACAGAGTAATCTTTATTTGTTGAATTCAGTTTTTCCCATTTTTGTGTAGTTGATATAGTGCCACCTCCACCAATGGTCACATATGCCAAATCCCCAAAACCTGGTCCTGTTTCAACCTTCACTCCAATAGCTGCTGTAACAGAGCCATTTAAATCAAAATCTTCGTAATCTAAAGTTGTACTACACTCTAATTCTCCTTTGATGGATCCATTTATATTAATAATAAAAACCATTGGTACTGAACCGATAGCATACGGAGTTGTACTACCAGCATTTCCTTTCATTTCTACAACTATTTTTCCAGATACCGTTTTATCATTCGTATTACCTTCTAAATACCCCCATACATCACCACCAATTGATGCTTTATTTACCCATACACCATCTTTTTTTAATGCTGCACTTCGCTGTTTTTTATATTTTTTATAATAAGCACCAAATTTATCATTTGCTGCTTGTTTTATAAATTTAAACTCATTATATTTTAAATTAGTTTCTTCTTCTGATGCTTCTGGAGAATATAAATTTATACCTACCATATAGGAACCATCTTCTCCTAATGACCATTGAACAGGTAAATCATCCCACGAACTTATCTCAAAGCTTTTCCCACCTAATACAGGAATATTCTTAGGAAACGAAACTTTTATATCTTCACCAATTTCTACAGTAGCACTTGTTTTATTTCCCTTGTAAACTTTGATATTTGTTGTTTGCCATTCTCCTTTATTTCCTTTTGAATCTACCGCTCTAATATATACAGGCTTTCCTGATTCAAGCTTATCAACGGATATTGAATGGCTAGCATTAATATTATATGCTCCTATAATATCTGTTTTTGGTATAACAGTATAATCAGACTGAGCTAACTCAAACTTAGTAACATTTGTATTACCCAAAGAATCTTTAGTTCCATATGCGGTAATATATAACATTTTATCAGTTGTAGCGTTTATCCATTTTTTATAAGTAGATAATACATTCGTTGTTCCTGATGTACTGCCTTCAATATCTTTAGTCGAAACAACACACTCTTCAATTGATAATTCATTACTACTTTTTACAGGTTCCAGATATATAGGGATTGCCTTTCCCGATCCCAAAGCAAAGTTTACATTTACAGAATTCGGAATGAATCCATCTGCTGATACTTTAACCGTTCTCCTACCAGCATTATTTATGGTTGCTTCAATGCTGAATGCTGACTCTTTTGCAACAAAATGTGAAGCCAGTTCACCATCAATTGACCATTCGATATTTGGTACAAGTTCTCCTGTTGATTTGTTTAATACCATAAAGTTATAGGCATTTTTGTTTGTGACTTTTTCGGAAATTGTTGTACAAACTTTGTCGCTACGAGTAATCAGTTTAACGTTGTCGTCAGGATCACAAATTTCAAGTTTAGAACACTTGCTAATATCTAGAACGCTTAAGTTATTATAATTACAATACAACTTCTCTAAATTAACGCAATTACTTACATCTAATGTACTTAATTTATTACCATTACAAAACAGCTCAACTAATTTAACACATTTACTTACATCCAAACTACTTAAGTTACTATAACCACAAGACAATTCCACTAAATTAACACAATCACTTATATCTAGAGTGCTTAGACCACAGTAACCACAATGTAAAAACTTTAAATTAACACAATTACTCACATTCAAGGTACTTATTCCAGAACAGTTCAAATTTTCTAAATTAACACAGTTACTTACATCTAATGTACTTATGTTATTGTCATGACAATACAAATACTCTAAACTAACACAGTCACTTACATCAAGAGCATATAGGCTATTAGAATAACAATCCAGACGTTCCAAATTAATACATCTACTTACATTCAGAGTACTCATATTATTGGAAAAACAATATAAGTTCTCTAAATTAACACATTTACTTACATCAAGAATGCTTAGATTATTAGAACAACAAGACAAATACTCTAAATTAATACATTTACTTACATCTAGAATGCTTAGATTATTAGAATCACAAGACAAATACTCTAAATTAATACATTTACTTACATCTAGAATGCTTAGATTATTAGAATCACAAGACAAATACTCTAAATTAATACATTTACTTACATCAAGAGTACTTAGATTGTTTCCCCAGCAATCCAAATCCACTAAATTAACACAACCACTTAAATCAAGATCGCTTAAATTATTTTTCCAGCAATCCAAATCCACTAAATTAGTGCAGTTACTTAAGTCTAGTGTACTTAGGTTATTATTAGAACATGCCAAGGTTTCTAAATTGTAAAAATATCCAATACCTGTCAAATCACTGATACTACGATTATAACAAAGAATATATGTTGTCCCATCAATCTCTCTAACAGACAACTCCCCATCTCCATCTACATCAATATAATCCAACACATACTGCCTAAAATTTTCATCCGGAAACGTACTTTCATCAATTTTCACATTTGTAGCAGCATTATTTAACTGAACATCACTTGTTTCAATATTTGCATCACTTTCCTCCGCCCTAACCACAAAATCTGTCATCAACAGATTAAAACACAGTAACAAACACATAATACTAGCTGTTATTCTTTTCATCCTTCTCATCAGCATTTCATTTTCTCCTCTCTAGTAATCATTTTTTATCAATAATTCTATCACTTATTTAAATATTATACATATTTCTATTATTATGATTATAATTTGACAAAATCCGCTCAATTTCAGTCATAAAAACCCTACTACAAATATTCCTCCCCCATAACTTTCCGATGCTCTACGTACTTCTCAACCCACTCTTCATCCCTATAGCTACCATACTCCGACATCCAGCATCCATGACACAAATCCAGTGATATCTCCTTTATAACATCATATAGCTCCAGATTCTTCTTCCATTTGCCATCAATTTTGTCAAATCCAAGCAACGCGCCTAGTACATTTCCGGTTACTGCACCTGTGGAATCGCTGTCTCCGCTATGGTTAACGGCTGCGATTATGCCCTTTGAAAAGTCATTTTTATATCTCAAACTGCAATATAATGCAATTGCCAATGTTTCTTCGGCGACCCATCCTTCTCCAAGAGTCTTAATATTGTCAATGTCAGAAGCATCATTTTCTGACAGATTTATGGCAAGTTCCATCAGATTAATCAGCTCATCCAAATGATCCGTAGCATAGAAAACTCTTAACAACATCTCTATAGAGTCCTCAATTACAGCCTTTAAATCACAATCATTTGAGAATGTAAGCCTATTTAATATGTACACCAATACTGCGGCTGGCATATACCCCAACGGGTGTCCATGAGTTAATGCTGCAACTTTAGCACCTTCCATAGCTAACTTGTCATAATATGAGTCATCACATTCAAAATATAAAGCAACAGGAGCAACTCTCATAATTCCTCCGCATCCTTTGCTATCATTTATTGGAGATTTAATTTCTCCAGGTTTTTCAGCGTTAAGAACGCTCAAACAAGTATTTCCTGGAGCTCGTCTGGCATACAGTTCTTCTACATCCAATAACCAAGAGAATCTATTTGGTGGCTTTTTACTTGTATCCTGTGTGTAAAGCCAGTCCAAATATGAATTGAAAATATAATTTTCTATAGGTCCCATTATCCCTCTTAGACAACCACGAGTTTCTGCGCTTAAAATACCATTTGCTGTAAATAGTGTCATCTGAGTATCATCACTAATTAACGCAGTACCATTATCATCTAAGTCAAACTGGGTAATTCCTTTACATCCATAATTGTCCAGTATCTTATCATAAGCCATAAACTCCACAGGATAACCTAAAGCATCGCCTATGGCGCCACCCATCATACAGCCTAATATTTTATCAAAATTCTTTTCTTTATCCTTCTTGGCTTGTTCTATCTTCTTTATCTCATCATCTTTTTCATCCTTATAAAAATCTTCAAAATATTCATTGAAAGCATCAAAGTTATACATATCTTCGGAATTACTATATATAGCAAAGTGGATAATACTGAACAATGAATTTTCACAACGACGGTTGCATCTGATATTTTTAAGTGCTTTGTAGAATAATTTTGCTACAACCTTAGCATCATTTCCAAATGCTCCACAGCCCCATGCACCTAATACCAAAAATTTATAACCATATTCTACAGCCACATGTAACATACATAGTATTCGATTATATAACAACTCTTCGTACGCATCCTTGCCGAGGGACCTAACTTCATGCCTTACCATAGGAGCTGCACAGGTAAGCACCGACACAACATAAGAGTCTTCAAGAAGCTTTCCTTTGGAATCTCTAAATATTTCTACATTAGGTGAAATAATCATTGCGTCTGATGAAAGCTCACTAAAATTGCTATTATGAGCATCATAATAAGGTTTAGCATTTTTACTTTCAAGAGAAACCAATAAAGTACTCTTTCTGCAAAGATCCTCCTCCTGAGCTTTAGCTCCACGTTTTACTCCACCACCCGGATTGTAAGGATTAGCAAAGTTTAATACCAATACTTTTCCTTCTTCATCATCCTTAAATCTAAATTCATTAATCATATCATATGCAGCGTCAAAAGAATCCTTCTGGGACATCCTATAGCCACAGTTTCCCATAACAAATGGCCCATCATACGCAGCATTTTTTCTAATTTCATTAGCTTGCTGGTGGGAAATATATATGGCTTCTCTTCTTTCCTTAGTATTAAGCTTTAACTTCTTTTTAATTCCATTGATAACATACTCGCCATCACGTTCAATCTGCAATGTCTCTCTGATGATTTCTAACATCTTACACCCCCGTAAAATACCATTAAACCAAAATAATACATCTAGATTAAATATACTATACAAATCTTGCATTCTCAAGAAAACAATGTGCACTTTGCAATATTTATTCTCCTTGATATATTGATTATGACGATAGTATAACAACTTATAAACCATATCACATTATACCATCTAATAATTTAGATATACTCAAACATGTAAAATATGACATTTTTTATGCAAATTCTAACCATACTTCCATCTTAATAAAACAATAAGGGAAACCTGATTACTCAGATTTCCCCTATGTTTTAAACTTTTTTGTTATGTATTTGGCATTACCCCAAATCTACTTTCTACTTCTGTATATACCCTTCAGTTCTTACAGATGTGACTCCACCATAATCATTAGCTGGTGCAGCTCCACCCTTAGGTACAAGAACTATCTGAATTCCCTCGAGTCTCTTTGCATAGCCTGCTGTTCCTGACTCCTCGCCATTCTTAGCCCAGCCAAGCCAACCAAAGCTTTGAGCGTGTACTCTATAGTAGACATCATACTTCTCGCCCATCTCACCTGTAAGGTCGATGCAGATTGCCTCTAGACGCTTTGCTTCACCGCTGGTTCCTGACATTGCTCCGTTCTTCTTCCAGCTTGCTCTTGTTGTGTCTTCAGGCTTTCCATCCTTCCAGCCATAGGTCTGAACGTGAGTTGTATATACTATATCGCCATCGCAAGGCTTATTAGTTAAGTTGATGTTGATTCCCTCAAGTCTCTTTGCCAGACCTGAAGTACCACTCATCTGACCATTATACTTCCATCCCTGCCAGCCAAATGACTGCACGTGGGTTCTGTAAGCAACATTTGGAGTATCTGCACCTGGTATTACTGGATTTGTGTTGCTTGTAGGTGCGTAGTTTACTATAGGAGATGAACCTTCCTTTGCTATGTAGCTTTCAGTTCTCACTGAAGCAATTCCTTCCATCTTCTGATTGAAACTTTCACCTTTCTTAACTACCACAATCTGAATTCCCTCAAGTCTCTTTCCATAACCTGCTGTACCTGATGGTGCTCCGTTCTTAGCCCAGTTAAGCCATCCATATGACTGTGCATGAACTCTGTAATATACATCGTATGCATCCTTGTCCGCTCCTGTAAGCTGAATCTTGATAGCCTCAAGACGCTTTGCTTCGCCTTCAGTACCGTTCATATCTCCATCAGCTGACCATGGAAGCCATCCATAAGATTGGCAATGAGTTGTGTACTGGATACCAAGATCTACATTCTTGCCAGCTTCTGCGGAATTGACAACTATGTTGATGCCCTCAAGACGCTTTGCCTTACCAGATGTTCCAGACATGGTTCCGTTTGACTTCCAAGTCTTAATGTCTGAAGCATTACCTTCCCATCCAAAGGACTGGATATGAGTGCGGTAGGAAATGTCAACAGACGGATAGGTTTTTGGATTTTCTGGTTCTACTGGTTGCCCAGGAGTTGGCTCCTCTGTTGTTGGTTCATCCGGAGTTGGCTCCTCTGTTGTTGGCTCTTCTGTTGTTGGCTCCTCTGTTGTTGGCTCCTCTGTTGTTGGCTCCTCTGTTGTTGGCTCCTCTGGTTCTGTGGAACCTCCTGATTCCTCCTTATCAAAATAAACAGTCTTTACACCATTATACATGTCACCTATGGCTGTTATTTCAATGACATATCTATTTTCATCCTCATCGTACTCAACAGTATAGTAATAATTATCACTAGATATTATTGTTCCATCAATTGTAACAACCATATCCACAGCGTAATCATTTCCACTTAAGTATACTTTTTCAACAACCACATCCGCCTGTCCAATATCAATATATTGAATATCGGGTTCATCGGATTCTACTTCATATGTGCAGCTACACTTTACATTGCTTCCGTCCTGTGCTTCTCCTGTTACAACCGCTGTTCCACCACCTACAGCTGTAACTACACAACCTGATTCATCATAATAATTAATTATAATGACACTCTCATCACTACTTGACCACATAATATCTTTATTGGTTGCATTTTCTGGTTGTATTTGATAAGTCAAAATATCAAGATCATCAACCATTAACGATTGACTTTCATGGTTTATAGTAATGCTTTCAATAAGTACTGGTTCAATAACATCTGTTTTTAATATCATACATGATATTTCAGCTTCATCAACATCGATATTTTTAATGTCTGCTATATAACCATTTAAATCAACAAGAGTGTTAGGCGTAATTGTGTAGCCATCATCAGCTTTCACAGATACAGTAACTTTATACTTATCCTCCTCAATAGGCCATACCGAATCCTCTTCAATTGAAATATTTGTGACAGTTATATTTGGGATACTAATATCTTCACAAACTGTTTTATCAGTAAGATTCTCGATTTTTATGCTATCAATTTTATTTTTACCAGTTACATCAACAAATGTAATTCCATTTTCATTAGCATATGTTTCAGCATAAGAATCAGCATAACCATATATTTTATATCCATCCACCACGCTGTATGTACCATTATTACTTTCAAGCCCTACACCAGCGATATATATAACACTTTGTGGAATATATAATCCATTTAAATTATCTTGAGATGCTGATTTGGAAGTACTTTCAAGAACCTCTCTAACATTTTCAGGCATTACTACCTGAGTACACACATCATAAGCAAATCTTGCCAAATTATCAGGCAATATCAATTGTCTAGGCACAAGTGGGTATACGTCATTATAATATCCGACTTCAGTAACCTTTTTTCCATCAACTTCCTTTGGCAAATAAATTCTCACATCATCTGTGTAAGCTCTATCTATTTTTATACCACCCATAGGAACATTATATTGCGTATATGTATATTCGTCGTTATCTACTGTTTCATTAATTCCAACAATACAATGATATAAAGTATTTGAACTGCTTGTGCTTCCACCATACATACCAGTAGAAGTCCACATATGTCCATCAGCCAAAGTATATATTTTACCTGTTTCAGCTTTTATCTCCTCCAAAGCTTCAGTGAGATAAGGCTCTATTGCCACTTGCATATCTAATAATGCACTACGATAATAAAAATCTAATCTTGTCTCTCCTTTTACTATCTGATTTTTAATATATTCCTTTATATTGCTATCCGAATTTAAATCAAATCCTTCTTTTTCCATAAACCAAAAGTCAGTTGATTCAGCAAAATCTGGATATTCTATATATCTATCATCTTCTAGACTATACTCGTATTCTGAATGATTGTCATCAAAGTATGACTTTGGAACATTAAAATAAGTATACTGACATCTATCATCGAGCATATACATGGCTGAACTGTCATAATATGTGTTTTTGTTAGTAATTTTATCAACCTCATCGTATGTCAAATCACATAAAAACCATTGATCATCATATTTTACTGCATTCCATCCATGTGGTACACCATTGCTCTCTCCTTCGATATAGATACAGTCAATTCCACAATAATTACATATTAATTCAAATGTGTATCCAAAACCTTCACATACAGCTTCCTCATCTTCAAGAGCACCCATTATCGAATGTACCGCTGGGCTTAAAACATCTGACTTTGAATATTCTACATCAAATGCAAGCTTAGAATATATTGCTTTCTCTTTTTCATAATTTGAGTCCAAATCTTTAGTCAAATCATAATATTCATAAAGTTTTTCTTCAACAACACTTCTAAAATGTGCCTGATTACTTCTATAATCCACCAAATATTCGCCAGTCTCTTCATCAAAATAAGTTGACGTAATTAATTGTATTTTATCTTTTCCAGAATCAAAGGATATTTGCTTTCCAAAAGGAGTATCTAAAAAATAATAAATAGGATTGTCCATTTTAAAATATTCGATTACGGTGTATATTTCTATATCTGATAGCGTATAACTACTAACATCTACACTACCAGCAACAAATACACCACTTGAATCCTCAACAGCACTTTCATCGCTCATATAGAAATCCCATGCTGCTTCATTAATCTTCATGTAGAGCTCCTGCATTTGTACCCCATTTTCCATAGAAGCTAGCTTATTATAACCATAATAACAAGAGAGATTTTCTGGTACTATCTCAGGATATTGTTGAGTTTGTTCAGTCAAACTGCTATTTTCGGCTTTTGCATCAATTGTCCCTAGCCCATTAATTGTCATAAATACAACTAATAACCATACGACAATTTTCCTTATTATCTTCTTCATATGTTTTCCTCCTTAATTTAATATAAATAGTTTTATATCAACATAACAATCGCTTGTGGAAAGATTTTTCCTCCCACAGGCGATTGTAAATACTGAATCAATAACTATTTCTCAATATATCCTTCAGTTCTTACAGATATGATTCCACCAAAATCATTAGCCGGTGCAGCTCCACCCTTAGGTACAAGAACTATCTGAATTCCCTCAAGTCTCTTAGCATAGCCTGCTGTTCCTGACTCTTCGCCATTCTTAGCCCAGCCAAGCCAGCCAAAGCTTTGAGCGTGTACCCTATAGTAAATGTCATACTTCTCTGCCATCTCACCTGTAAGGTCGATACAGATTGCCTCAAGACGCTTTGCTTCTCCGTAAGTACCTGACATTGCGCCATTCTTCTTCCAGCTTGCTCTTGTTGTATCCTCTGGCTTTCCATCCTTCCAGCCATAGGTCTGAACATGAGTTGTATATACTATATCGCCATCGCAAGGCTTATTAGTAAGGTTAATATTGATTCCCTCAAGTCTCTTTGCCAGACCTGAAGTACCACTCATCTGACCATTATACTTCCATCCCTGCCAGCCAAATGACTGTACATGGGTTCTGTAAGCAACATTAGGAGTGTCCGCACCTGGTATTACAGGGTTTGTGTTACTTGTAGGTGCATAGTTAACTATAGGTGATGAACCTTCCTTAGCTATGTAGCTTTCAGTTCTCACAGAAGTAATTCCTTCCATCTTCTGATTGAAAGCTTCACCCTTCTTAACTACTACAATCTGGATACCCTCAAGTC